>NZ_JBEZGQ010000411.1:0-6994 GCF_040650095.1 Actinoplanes sp. NPDC048791
CACGACAGCGCGCCACGTCCGGGCGGGTGCCCAGCCGTGGCGCGCTGATCGTTGCTCGGTGCGGCGGTTGCCGCGCGTTGTCAGGCCTTGGACTCCGGCTCGTCGTCCGGCTTCGTCGGCTCCGTCACGGCCGGCGCAGCCTGCTCAGCCTCAATCGGACCGCCCGCCTGCGCGGCGTCGTCCGTGTCGGAACGGCTCGGCAGGTCCGCGACCTCGTCGGCCGGGCCGGAGGCCGGATGGGCGGGCTCGCTGATCTCCAGCGTGACCGACGGTCCCGTGCCCCGGTCGTCCCCGGCCGCGTTGTCCTCCGCGGCCGGCTGCGCCGGCTCGGCCTGCTCCTTCGCGGAGAGCTCGGCGGCTTCCACCACGGCGGCGATCTGCCGGGTGACGCCCTCGGCCGGTCCGCCGAAGAGGTTGCGCATCGTGGCCGTGAAGGCCGCCCGCAGCTCGTCGAGCCCGACGGAGAACTGGTCGTGGAGGTCGAGGACCGGCTCCTCCGCGGTGACGCCGATCTGCACGCAGGACACGTTGTGCTCCGCGGCCAGCGCCACGAAGGCCTTGTCGTGACCGCGCGGCACCGCGACCAGCGCACGTCCGGCCGACTCGCTGAACAGCCAGACGAACGGCGTGACGGAGGTGTCGTGCTCCGGCAGCTTGATCCGCGCGCCGACGTTGCGCCGCAGGCAGGACTCGACCAGCACCTGGGCCAGACCGCCGTCGGAGAGGTCGTGCGCCGCGACGATGTGCTCGCGTTCCGAGGCCTGCGCCATCAGCCGGCCCAGCGCCTGCTCGTGCGCCAGGTCCACCTTCGGCGGGCGGCCGCCCAGGTGGCCGTGGGTGACCCACGCCCACTCGGAGCCGGACAGCTCGCACTCGGTGTCGCCGAGCAGGAAGAGCAGGTCGCCCTCCGCGGTCGGCGGCGGCGGGAAGCCCATCGGCGTGCGGCGGGCGACGTCGTTGAGGATGCCGAGCACGCCGACCACCGGCGTCGGGTGGATCGCGGCGGCACCGGTCTGGTTGTAGAAGCTGACGTTGCCGCCGGTGACCGGGATGCCGAGCTGCTGGCAGCCGTCGGCCAGGCCGCGGACGGCCTCGGCGAACTGCCACATGACGGCCGGGTCCTCGGGGGAACCGAAGTTCAGGCAGTCGGTGACAGCGATCGGCTCGGCGCCGGTGACGGCGACATTGCGGTACGCCTCAGCCAACGCCAGCCGCGCACCCTCGTACGGGTCGAGCCGGGTGTAACGGCCGTTGCCGTCGACCGACAGCGCCACGCCGAGCCCGGTGCGCTCGTCGATGCGCAGCACGCCGGCGTCCTCGGGCTGGGCGAGCACGGTGTTGCCGAGCACGTACCGGTCGTACTGCTCGGTGACCCAGCTCTTGTCGCACAGGTTCGGCGACGCGATCATGCGCAGCAGCGTCTCGCGCAGCTCGTCCGGGGTGGACGGACGCGGCAGCGTCTCGGCCCGGTCGGCCTGCAGCAGGATCAGGTCGGCGGGCTCGCGGATCGGCCGGGCGTAGACCGGGCCGTCGTCGGCGAGCGAGCCGGGCGGCACGTCCACCACGATGTGGTCGTTCCAGCTGATCACCAGGCGGCCGGGCTGGCCGTCGGTCTGGCTGGGGGTGACCTCGCCGATGTTGGTGGCCCAGACGCCCCACTTCTCGGCGACCTTGAGCACCTCGTCGAGCTTCTCCGGCGCGACGATCAGCAGCATCCGCTCCTGCGACTCGCTGGCCAGGATCTCGGTCGGCGACATCGAGGCTTCGCGCAGCGGCACCCGCTCGAGGTAGACCCGCATGCCGGTGCCGGCCGCCGCCGCGGTCTCGGTGAGCGCGCAGGTCAGGCCCGCGCCGCCGAGGTCCTGGATGCCGACGACCAGGCCCGCGTCGTACAGCTCGAGGCAGCTCTCGATCAGCAGCTTCTCCATGAAGGGGTCGCCGACCTGCACCGACGGGCGGCGCTGTTCGGCGCCCTCGTCGAAGGTCGCCGAGGCCAGCACGGAGACACCGCCGATGCCGTCGCGCCCGGTGCGGGCGCCGAGCAGCACGACGACGTTGCCGACGCCGGCTGCCTCCTTGCGCTGCAGGCGCTCGACCGGCATGACGCCGATGCTCAGCGCGTTGATCAGCGGATTGCCCTGGTAGCAGGGGTCGAAGACGATCTCGCCGCCGATGTTGGGCAGGCCCAGGCAGTTGCCGTAGCCGCCGATGCCGGCGACCACGCCGGGCAGCACCCGCGCGGTGTCCGGGTGGTCCGCGGCACCGAAGCGCAGCGGGTCCATCACCGCGATCGGGCGGGCACCCATGGCGAGGATGTCGCGGACGATGCCGCCGACGCCGGTGGCCGCACCCTGGTACGGCTCCACGAAGCTCGGGTGGTTGTGCGACTCGACCTTGAAGGTGACGGCGATCTCGTCGGAGATCTGCACGACGCCCGCGTTCTCCCCGATGCCCGCCAGCATCCTGGTGTTCTTCGGGGCCTTCTCGCCGAACTGGCGCAGGTGCACCTTGCTCGACTTGTAGGAGCAGTGCTCGCTCCACATGATCGAATACATCGCCAGCTCGGACGCGGTCGGACGGCGGCCGAGGATCTGCCGGATCCGGTCGTACTCGTCGTCCTTGAGACCGAGCTCGGTGTGCGGCTGGAGCTCGTCGCCGGTGTTGAGCGCCCGCTCGACGGTGTCAGGTCCCCCGTCGAACTGGTTGATCAGCACGTCGGTGGCGGCGAAGCCACTCGGCTTGGCGCTGGCCGGCTGCTGCGGCACCTCCGGGGGCGCTGTCGCGCCGCTGGTCGCCGTGTCGTGCTGGGTGGTCATCGCTGGGCTCCCCCTGTGAGCTGCCCGCCCGCGGCCGACCCGGCCAGGTACCGCAGGGCTGAGGTGAAGAAGCCGAGGCCGTCGAGCGACGGACCGGTCAGCGCCTCCACCGCGTGTTCCGGGTGCGGCATGATGCCGACCACGTTGCCGGCCGCGTTGGTGATCGCGGCGATGTCGCGCTGCGAGCCGTTCGGGTTGCCGCGCGTGTAGCGGGCGACGATCCGGCCCTCGGCCTCGAGCTCGTCCAGGGTGCGCTCGTCCGCGACGTAACAGCCCTCGCCGTTCTTCACCGGGATCAGGATCTCACTCCCCTCGGTGAAGCCGTTGGTCCAGGCCGTCGACGTGCTGGCGACGCGCAGGTGCTGGTCGCGGTTGCGGAAGTGCAGGTGCTGGTTGCGGGTGAGCGCGCCCGGCAGCAGGTGGGCCTCGCAGAGGATCTGGAAGCCGTTGCAGATGCCGAGCACCGGCAGGCCGCCGCGGGCCGCGTCGGCGATGGTCTCCATGACCGGGGCGAACCGGGCGATCGCGCCGCAGCGCAGGGCGTCGCCGTAGGAGAAACCGCCGGGCAGGACCACGGCGTCGACGCCGTGCAGGTCCGGGTCGCCGTGCCAGAGACGGACGGCCTCGGCGCCGGCGATGCGCGCGGCGCGGGCCGCGTCACCGTCGTCGAGCGAACCGGGGAAGGTGACGACTCCGATCCGCATGGTCACGCGCTCTCGAGAGCGGCGTCACCGGCAGGCTCGTCGACCCGGATCGAGAAGTCCTCGATGACCGGGTTGGCGAGCAGCTTGTCGGCGATCTCGCGGGCCGTCTCGAGGTCGGGTTCACCGTCGAACTCGATCTCGATGCGGCGCCCGATGCGTACGGAGGAGATGGAGCTGACCCCGAGCCGTGGCAGCGCGTTGGCGACTGCCTGGCCCTGCGGATCGAGGATCTCCGGCTTGAGCATGACGTCGACGACGACGCGAGCCACGGGCACTCCTGACTGTGTAGGTGCGCAGTTGGGTGGCCCTCTAAGGGGCGAGCGGCCAAAGCCTACCTTGTACGACTCCCGATCGACCCATCGGCCGGTGTCGGCAGGCCGACGCGAGGGCCGCTGAGCAGCGAATCTCGACCGTGATCTCCGCCACGACAAGATCACCCAACGGTGTCGCCGGCTCACCGTCCGCGACCTCCCCCATCACACGGTGATAGGTGTCAATTGGAGTCTTGTCCCCGGGTGGCCCAGGTCATAGCGTTCAGTCGATCAAGTTCGATGCATCCCCCCATCGACAGACCTTCGGAAGGAGCCCGGCGTGCGCATCCGCATCGTCGTCGCCTCTCTGGCCACCGCCCTGACCGGCATCCTGGCCGCCCCCGCCGCCGCCAGTGCCGTGGAGCCCGGACCGGACCTCATCATCGGCGGCAGCACCGTCGCGTCGGCGCCCTGGGCCGCCGCGGTCTTCAGCAACGGCAGCTTCACCTGCTCCGGCACGATCATCTCGGCCAACTACGTGCTGACCGCCCGGCACTGCATCAGCGGCTCGATGTCGGTGCGCGTCGGCAGCGTCAGCCGCACGTCCGGCGGGGTCACCCGTACGGTGAGCTCCACCACCACCCAGAACGACCTCGCCCTGATGCGGCTGAGCAGCTCGGTCTCCACCACGTACATGCCGCTGTCCAGCGCGTACCCGCCGGTGGGCTCGACCAACTCGCTCTACGGCTGGGGCCAGACCTGCTACAGCGGCTGCGGCGCCTCGACGACGCTGAAGACCGCCTCGGTCCGGGTCACCTCGACCAACCAGACCGACGCGTACGGCGGCCGGGCGATCGGCTCCACCGCGATCAACGGCAACGCGTGGCGCGGCGACTCCGGCGGCCCGCAGGTCTACAACGGCGCGCAGGTCGGCGTCGCCTCCACGGCGGACGGCCAGAGCCGGCAGTACTACGGCAGCGTCGCCTACAACCGGGCGTGGATCACCTCGGTCGCGGGCGTCTGAGAATTCCGTCGGGGGGCGGTGAGACCAGCTCCGCCGCCCCCTGACGGCATCACGTTCTAGAGAATGGCCGCAGGCGTGTACTTGGCCGCCTCCGGGTGCTGCGCGACGATCGCCGCCACCCGTTCCGCCACCGCCCGGACCTGGGCCGGAGCCGCACCCACGAAGGCCGCCCGGTCCGCCACCAGGGCGTCGATCTCGGCCCGCGACAGCTGCAGCCGGCCGTCGGCCACCAGCCGGTCGAAGAGATCGTTCTCGGCGATGCCCTTCTCCCGCATCGCCAGGGCCACCGCCACCGCGTGTTCCTTGATCACCTCGTGCGCCACCTCTCGGCCGACGCCCTTGCGCACGGCGGCGACCAGCAGCTTGGTGGTGGTGAGGAACGGCAGGAAGCGGTCCAGCTCGCGGGCGATGACCGCCGGGTACGCACCGAACTCGTCGAGCACGGTCAGGAACGTCTGGAACAGGCCGTCGGTGGCGAAGAACGCATCCGGCAGGGCCACCCGGCGCACGACCGAGCAGGAGACGTCACCCTCGTTCCACTGGTCGCCGGCCAGCTCCCCGACCATCGACAGATAACCGCGGACGATCACCGCGAGGCCGTTGACCCGTTCCGACGAACGCGTGTTCATCTTGTGCGGCATCGCCGACGAACCGACCTGACCGGCCTTGAAACCCTCGGTGACCAGCTCCTGGCCGACCATCAGGCGGATCGTGGTGGCCAGCGACGACGGCGCCGCCACCACCTGGGCCAGGGCGGACACCACGTCGAAGTCGAGCGACCGCGGGTAGACCTGGCCGACGCTGGTCAGCACCCGTTCGAAGCCGAGATGCGCGGCGACCTTGCGCTCCAGCTCGGCCAGCTTGTCCGCGTCGCCGTCGAGCAGGTCAAGCTGGTCGGCGGCGGTGCCGACCGGACCCTTGATGCCGCGCAGGGGATAACGGCGGAGCAGATCGTCCAGGCGCTCGTACGCGATCAGCAGCTCCTCGGCCGCACTCGCGAACCGCTTGCCCAGCGTGGTCGCCTGGGCCGCGACGTTGTGCGACCGTCCGGTGAGCACGAGGTCGCTGTGCTCGAGGGCGCGCTCGGTGAGCCGGGCCAGCGTGGTGACGATCCGGCTGCGCACCAGCTCCAGCGAGGCCCGGATCTGCAACTGCTCGACGTTCTCGGTGAGGTCACGCGAGGTCATGCCCTTGTGGATGTGCTCGTGCCCGGCGAGCGCGCTGAACTCCTCGATGCGGGCCTTCACGTCGTGCCGGGTGACCCGCTCCCGTGCCGCGATGCTCGCGAGGTCGACATCGTCGACCACTGCCTCGTACGCCTCGACGACCCCGTCCGGAAGCGTGACGCCGAGATCGCGCTGGGCCCGCAGGACCGCGAGCCACAGCCGGCGCTCCATCCGGATCTTCTCCTCCGGCGACCAGAGGTCGACGAGATCGGCGGACGCGTAGCGGCTGGCGAGGACGTTCGGAATGCTCACCGGGCCGATTCTTCCATGTCGGCCGCGACGGGCTCCGGGCTCGTCGGCCGGTGGTGCCGCAGGTTACGCACGTCCCGGCCGGCCAGCATGCCGGCGACCGCGAGCCCGATCAGGGCGGCCGCGCCGACCAGCGTCGGCTCGACGCCGACGGCCCCGGCGATGGGCCCGGCCAGGACCTGACCGACCGGGATCGCGACAAAGGACCCGACCATGTCGTACGAGTAGACGCGCGCGAGTTTGTCAGCGGGGACGTGCTCCTGCATCGTCGTCTCCCACGCCACGGCGAACTGCTCGATGCCGAGGCCGGCAAGGAACGCCGCCGCCAGCAGCAACCCGAGATGCGGGGCGATGCCGAGGGTGAGCATCGGCAGAACCTCGAAGGCGGTGCAGAAGACGCCGAACCGCAGCAGCCGGACCACGTTGATCCGCATGGCGACGACGGCGCCGAGCACCATGCCGACGGTCTGCGCGGCGAGCACAAAACCCCAGGCGCGGCGGCCGACGGTGTCGTCGGCGACCACCGGTCCGAGGACGGACATGCCGCCGCTGAGGCAGGCGTTGATCACGCCGAAGCCGGCGACCACGACCCACAGCCAGGTACGGCTGCGGAACTCGGTCCACCCGCCCCGCAGATCCGCCAGAATGCTGCTCCGGCCGGGTGCGGCGGCCTCCTTCGGCGCCTGGGCCGGCTGCGGACCGGCACCGCCCTCCGCGGGCGCGG
>NZ_JBEZGQ010000412.1:0-320 GCF_040650095.1 Actinoplanes sp. NPDC048791
CCGGTCACCGGTCAGCCGGCCGTCGCCCGGACCAGCCGGACGGCACCGAAGCGGGCGGCCAGCCGGTCACCGGTCAGCCGGCCGGCCGTCATCGCGATGAAGAACGCCGCGAACGCCGCGGCCGCGAAACCTTCGCTGCTGTGCAGGCTGTCGCGCAGATACACCGTGCTCCAGTCGGCTGCCGCTCCCTCGCCGACCAGGGCGATCAGTTCGGTCGTGCGGAGCTGAAGGACCCAGGAGTTCGGGACCTGGCTAGAAGGGCGGGGGGCCGGAGACCCGACGGCCTCGGGGTGGGCGGGGGAGGGGCGGGGGGGGGGGCT
>NZ_JBEZGQ010000412.1:330-6992 GCF_040650095.1 Actinoplanes sp. NPDC048791
CGCCGACCAGGGCACACAGGGCCAGCGTGCCCAGCAGAAGCACCCCGGACAGCGGGACCTGGCGCGCAGGGCCGTCGGCCGGAGAACCCCCGGCCTCGGTCAGGGCCGCAGACCATCGGCGCGACCACCAGGCGAGGGCCGCGCCCAGAACAGCCACGACGGCGAAGGTGCCCAGCGGGCTCGCCCCGGCGGCCGCGGTCACGCCGCCGAGGACCGCCCCGAGGAAGCCGCCGATGCTGTAGACGGCGTGGAACGAGGACATGATCGGCCGTTCGGCGGCCCGCTCGATCTCCACGCCGCGGGCGTTCATCGCGATGTTCAGCACGCCGTGGACCACGCCGAAGGCGAACAGCGCCGACGTCAGCGTCACCAGCGAGGGGGCCACGGCGACCGGCAGCAGGAAGCACCCGTCGACCAGCGCCGCGGGGATCATGATGCGCCGGCTGCCGTACCGGTCGACCAGCCGGCCGGAGAGCTGCATGCCCGTCACCGCGCCGAGGGCGAGCCCGACCAGGGCGATGCTGAGCCGGCCGTCGCTGAGGCCCAGCTGCTGTTTGACCGCCGGGATGCGCGCTGTCCACGTGCCGATCAGCGTGCCGTAGAGGAGGAAGAGCAACGCGGCGGCGATCCGGCTCCTGCGTAACGTCTGCGGCACGGATCCACGCTAGACGATCTCAGTCCTTGCTGAGCTCCCGGATGGCCAGAACCGCGTCCAGCACCGCGACCGTCGACTGCCAGCCCTTGTCCTCGATCGAGTCCTCCAGGCCGGCCCGGTCCTTGGCCTGGCCCAGGCTCTCCACGGTGAGCACACCGTGGGCCACCGGGGTCTGCTCGTCCAGCGCCACCCGGGTCAGCCCGGCCGTCACCGCGTCGTTGACGTAGTTGAAGTGCGCGGTCTCGCCGCGGATCACCACGCCCAGCGCGACCACCGCGTCGCAGCGCTTGGCCAGGGCCTGCGCCACGATCGGCAGCTCCACCGAGCCGGCCACCCGGGCCACGACCACGTCCTCCACGCCGCACGCCTGGGCCGCCGCCTGCGCCCGCTCGACCATGTGGTCGACCAGGTCGGAGTGCCAGCGCGAGCCGACGATGCCGAGCTTGAGCCCGGCGGCGTCGACGGTGTTGAGGTGCGGATCCCCGAAACCGGCCATGTGTTGCCCCCTCTTTGCCTGTAGTTTGCTCCGGCCACCGCGACGGCGCCGGGAATTCGGCCCAGAGCCCCGGCCCGGAGCCCCTCAGCCCCGGACCGCCGGCCCGGGACCGCCGGCCCGGACGGTCAGCCCAGGGCCTCGAAGAGGTGGCCCATCCGGTCGCGCTTGGTCCGCAGGTAGCGCACGTTCTCCGGGTGCGGCCGGACCGGCAGCTCCTCGCGGCCGGTGATGGTCAGGCCGTAGCCCTCCAGCCCGGCGCGCTTCGCGGGGTTGTTGGTGAGCAGCCGCATCGAGCGCACGCCCAGGTCGTACAGGATCTGGGCGCCGGTGCCGTAGTCGCGGGCGTCGGCCGGCAGGCCCAGCTCGAGGTTCGCGTCGACGGTGTCCAGGCCGCGGTCCTGCAACTGGTACGCCTGCAGCTTGTGCAGCAGCCCGATGCCCCGCCCCTCGTGGCCCCGCATGTAGAGCACGACCCCGCGACCGGCCTCGGCGACCCGGTCGAGGGCGGCGTCCAGCTGGGGCCCGCAGTCGCAGCGCACCGAACCGAAGACGTCCCCGGTCAGGCACTCGGAGTGCACCCGGACCAGTACGTCCTCGCCGTCGCCGATTTCACCGAAGACCAGCGCGACGTGCTCGGCGCCGGCCACGTCGGTGCGGTAGCCCACCGCGGTGAACTCGCCGTGCTCGGTCGGCAGCCGGGTCTCGACGACCCGCTCGACCAGGGTCTCGTGCCGGCGCCGGTACGCGATCAGGTCGGCGATGCTGATCAGCGCCAGGTCGTGCTCGGCCGCGAACCGCTCCAGGTCGGGCATCCGCATCATGGTGCCGTCGTCGTTGATCATCTCGCACAGCACGCCGGCCGGACGCAGCCCGGCCAGGACGGACAGGTCGATCGCGGCCTCGGTGTGACCCGGCCGGCGCAGCACGCCACCGGCCTTGGCCCGCAGCGGCACGACGTGACCCGGCCGGGACAGGTCGGTGGGCTGGGTCTCCGCCGAGCCCAGCAGCCGGATGGTGTGCGCGCGGTCGGCGGCCGAGATGCCGGTGCTGATGCCCTCGCGGGCGTCGACGGTCACCGCGTACGCGGTCCCGCGGCGGTCCTGGTTGGTGTGGAACATCGGCGGCAGGTCGAGCCGGTCGGCCTCCTCCTCGGGCAGCGGTACGCAGATGTAGCCCGAGGTGTAGCGGACCATGAACGCGACCAGTTCCGGGGTGGCGTGCTCGGCCGCGAAGATCAGGTCGCCCTCGTTCTCGCGGTCCTCGTCGTCGACCACGATGACCGGGCGCCCGGCCGCGATGTCCTTGATCGCCCGTTCGATGTCGGTGCTCATGACAGCCGCTCTCCCAGCATCTTCTCGACGTACTTGGCGATGACGTCGACCTCGAGGTTGACCGGGTCGCCGACGGACTTGGCGCCCAGCACGGTGAGCTTGAGCGTGGTCGGGATCAGCCCGACGTCGAAGGTGTCCGCGGTGACCGCCATGACGGTCAGCGACACCCCGTCCACGGTGATCGAGCCCTTCTCCACCACGTACCGCGAGAGCTCGCTCGGCAGCGAGAAGCGCAGCACCTCCCACTCGTCGGCCGGCTCGCGCGCCACGATCCGGCCGACGCCGTCGACGTGGCCCTGCACGAGGTGCCCGCCGAGGCGGGAGCCGACGGTCGCGGCGCGTTCCAGGTTGACCTGGCTGCCCGTGGTCAGCACGCCGAGCGACGAGCGGCGCAGGCTCTCGCCCATGACGTCGGCCGTGAAGACGCCGTCGACGTTGTCGATGACGGTCAGGCAGACGCCGTTGACCGAGATCGAGTCGCCGTGGCGGGCGTCGGAGGTGACGACGGGACCGCGTACCGCGATCACCGCCGAGTCGCCCCCCGCGTCGGTGAGGTAGACGACCTCACCCAGTTCCTCGACGATTCCCGTGAACATCAGGCCTCCTTGGCTCGGAGCGATGCGGTGAAGCGCAGGTCGGGTCCGACCCGCGCGATGTCGACGAGGTCCAGCTCGATGGCCTCGGCGATGGTGGTGACGCCCGCGCCGACCAGTGACGGCTGGCCGGCGCCGAGCATCTTGGGAGCGATGTAGCCGACGACCTTGTCGACCAGGCCGGCCGCCAGGAAGCCGCCGGCCAGGGTCGGGCCGCCTTCGAGGAGCACGGCGCGCACGCCGCGGGCGTACAGCTCGGTGAGCAGGGCGGCCAGGTCGACCCGGCCGTCGGGGCCGGTGCCGACCTCGGCCGCCGTCGCGATCCAGGTGGGTGCGGCCTGGTCGCGGATGCGGGCGGTGGCCGGGGTACGCCCGGAGGAGTCCACGACGACCCGCCACGGCTGCTTGATGGCCAGGCTGCCGTCCCGCAGGTCGCGGACGGTGAGCTGGGGATCGTCGGCGACGATGGTGCCGACCCCGGCGACGATGGCGTCGACCGTACTGCGCAGCTTGTGCACGTCACTGCGGGCGGGCGCGGAGGTGATCCACTGGCTGGTGCCGTCCGCCGCGGCGGAACGCCCGTCCAGGGTCGCCGCGTACTTCCAGGTCACGAAGGGCCGGCCGCGGCGTACGGCGGTCAGCCAGGCGACGTTGCCCTCCTCGGCGGGCGCCCGGCCGACCCCGGTCTCGACCCGGACCCCGGCGTCGCGCAGGGTCGCCGCCCCGCCGGCCGCCACGGGCGTGGGGTCGTCGACGGCGATGACCACCCGGATGATGCCGGCGTTGATCAGCGCCTGGGCGCAGGGGCCGGTGCGGCCGGTGTGGTTGCAGGGCTCGAGAGTGACGACAGCCGTCCCGCCCCGGGCGCGCTCACCGGCCTGGGCCAGGGCGACGATCTCGGCGTGCGGCCCACCCGCGTACGCGTGGAAGCCCTCGCCGACGACCTCGCCCTCCGCGCTGAGCAGCACGCAGCCGACCACCGGGTTGGGGCTGGTCGTGCCGAGGCCGCGGGCGGCGAGCGCGATCGCCCGGCCCATTGCCTCGTCGTCGGTGACCATCTGCGTTCCCTCTCCATGCGCGGTGCGGTCACGCGCCGAACAGAGAGGGAACAGACAAGCAGAAACAGGACATGAGGGGACGCTTCGCGCCGCCCCGGTGAGGACACGCCGCGACGAGCCCTCATCCTGCTCCCGCGCGCTGTCTCCCATCCGGACTGTCTGAGCAGTCGGCCCGAGGCCGTCCGCTCAACCGTCGGCTCTGGAGTCTCACCAGATCCACCGTCCGTCTTGGTATCGACGTCCGGGTCGCGGGCTCAGCCCTGCCGGAGCAGGGCATTACCGCCGGTTCGGAATTTCACCGAGTCCCGCCAGCGCGTGGTGGGTCACCCATGAGTCTTGCACGCGAATCGCGGGTTGCCACCTGCTGGGCGATCCACGTCACAGACCCACGCCCGACGAGGGATCCTCCGGGTCCTCGGAGTCGGCGCGGCGGCGGTCGATCGCCACGAACGAGCCCGGCTGGCTCTTGGCGACCTTCTTCATCTCCGAGGCCACCGCGACCACCTCGCGCGGGTCGCTGAAACGGCGCCCCTCGGCGGTGCCCTGGGCCACGCCGATGCTCAAGGTGACCAAGTGGGCCCGCTGCTTGTTGCCGCGGCGGTCGGGGACCTCGATGAAGCCGCGCGCCGCGTCCTCGGCGTCGTAGAGCTGGTCGGCCAGCTTCTCGTAGTCGGTCACCGTGCGCTTGGTCAGCGGCAGCACCTGCTCGGGCGTGCAGATGAAGACGAAGTCGTCACCGCCGATGTGGCCCAGGAAGATCGGCGGGCGTCCCGTGGCGGCCACCGCCCGGTGCAGGCAACCGGCCAGCGCAGTGATGAACTCGTCGCCGCGGTCGAACCCGTACACGTCGTTGACGCTCTTGAACCGGTCGATGTCGATGTATCCGACGGCGAAGTCCTTGCCGCTGCGCATCCGCTCCGCGATCTCCCGGCGCACCCGGGCGTTGCCGGGCAGGCCGGTCAGCGGCGAGACCTCGCGGAACTCCTTGTTACGGCGCAACGTCGAGGACACCCGGGCGATCAGCTCGGCGGTGTCGAACGGCTTGACCAGGTAGTCGTCCACGCCGGCGGTGAGGCCGACCACCTTGTCGACGCTCATCCCCTTGGCGGTGAGCATGATCACCGGCAGCGCCGAGGTCAGCGGCTCGGCGCGCAGCCGGCGGGTCAGCTCGACGCCGTTCATGTGCGGCATCATCCAGTCGACCACGGCCAGGTCGGGCCGGCGGGTCTCCATGATGTCGAGGGCCTGCAGGCCGTCGCGGGCCCGCATCACCTCGAAGCCGTGCACCTTGAGGTTGAACGCGACGAAGCTGGCGATGTCCTCGTCGTCGTCGACCACCAGGATCAGGTCGGGCCGCTCCTCCGGCTCGCCGGCGCTGGCGTCGACCTTGTGCCGGACCACCCCGGTACTCATGCGTGCACCATCGAACGCTCGGCCAGGGCGCGCAGCTTGCGGCAGGCCTCGGCGGGGTCCTCGGCGCCGTACACCGCGGTGCCCGCGACGAACGCGTCGGCGCCGGCCTCGGCGGCCTGCTCGATGGTGTCGGCGGCGATGCCACCGTCGACCTCCAGGCGTACCTCGAGGTTCTTGGCCTTGATCCGGCGGCGCACGTCACGCACCTTCTCCAGCATCTCGGGCATGAACTTCTGCCCGCCGAACCCGGCCTTGATCGTCATGATCAGCACCGTGTCCACATAGGGAATCAGCTCGAGATACGGCTCGACCGGCGTGTCCCGGTCGATGGCCAGGCCCGCCTTGGCGCCCGCCGCGCGCAGCGTCTTGGCCAGGGCCACGGGGTTCTCGCAGGCCTCGGCGTGGAACGTCACGTTGTACGCCCCCGCTTCCGCGTACCCCGGGGCCCAGCGCTCCGGATCCGTGATCATCAGATGCACGTCGAACGGGATGGCGGTCGCCTTGCGCAGACTCTGCACGACCGGCAGGCCGATGGTCAGATTCGGGACGAAATGGTTGTCCATGACGTCCACGTGCACCCAGTCGGCGGCGCCCTCGATGTCGTGCACCGCGGTGGCGAGGTGCGCGAAGTCCGCGGCCAGGATGCTGGGGGCGATGATCGGCGATGACTCCACCGGTGAAGTGTATGGCCTGTTTGCCGTCACCCGGGATACTCCTGGGGACTGCCTTCAGTCCGGTCCCGGAGGGTTCTATGCGACACACGGCGGTGCTGCTGGCGGTGCTGCTCACCGCCGGTTGTTCCGGCGCGCCACCGGACGGCACCGACGGCGACCTGACCGACGACTGGCGGACGCCCTCGTCGCCGGCTCCCTTCCGGCCCGCCACCGGCCAGTGCCACGAGATGCTGGCGGCGACGGCGGCCGTGGACGACTACCGGCCGGTGGAGTGCGCCGAGCTGCACGTCTCGGAGACCTTCCACGTCGGCACCGCGGCGGACGCCGACGTGGTCCCGGCCGCCGGCACGGCGGGCGCCCGGGCCGCGTTCCAGGAATGCTCGAGCAAGGCGGCCGGCTTCCTCGGCGGCCCGTGGCGCACCGCCCGGGTGGCCGTGCAGGT
>NZ_JBEZGQ010000413.1:0-6967 GCF_040650095.1 Actinoplanes sp. NPDC048791
CCGCCGTAGCTGCGGGCCGGGTTCGTGGCGCGGATCGCCCAGGTCACCCGGGTGCCGGGAACCTGCCCGGCGAGCTCGGCCAGGGCCAGCAGCGTGTTGGCCGCGGAGTGCCCGGCGCCGACGACCAGAGTGTGCCGGCCGGCGAACCGCTCACGGTCGCGTCCCAGGACGTCGGGCAGAGCCGACTCCAGGAACGCGGCAGCCTCGGCCTCACCGTGTGCCGGGATGCCGGAGGTGCCGAGGACGTTGGGCGTACCCCAGGTGCCGGAGGCGTCGATGACCGCGCGGGCCAGGATGTCCTCGCCGTCGGCCAAGCGGACCAGGAAGGGCGCGGTCGCGCGGCCGACGGTACGGATCCGGTCGAGGCCGAGCCGGGTGATCGCCACGACGCGGGCGCCGTAGCGGACGTGCGGCTTGATCTCGGGCAGATCGGCGAGCGGCTGCAGATAGTCGGCGGCCAGCTGCACACCGGTGGGAAGCTGGTCGTCGGCGGGACGCACCCAGCCGGCGTCGGTCAACAGGCGGGCCGCCGCGGCGTCGATGTTGAAGCGCCACGGGGAGAACAGCCGGACGTGCCCCCAGCTGCGGACGGCGGCAGCCGGGCCGGCACCGGCCTCGAGGAGCTGGAAGGAGAGGCCCCGCTCCCGAAGCTGAGCAGCAGCGGCAAGCCCGACCGGTCCGGCACCGATGACGACAACCGGCAGCGCCTTCAACTCATCAGCCATGCCTGATGCCTCGCTGCGCTGGTCCACGGTCGCCTCGGTGGTTCCGCAGCACTTCTCGCTCATGGCCCCTAGCTCCTCTTGCTTGACAGTGGTCTAACTCCTTCCTCACCTTGCATCGGACTTAGACGAGTGTCAAGCTATCCGCATGTCCGTTCTTCCCGTGGTCGAGATCCCGCCGGCGGCGGCTTGCTGCCCTCCTCTGTCGGCGCAGGCGCTCGCCCCGCAGGCCGCGGTCGAGCTGGCGCCGATGTTCAAGGCGCTCAGCGACCCGGTGCGGCTGCGGCTGTTGTCGCTGATCGCGGCCACGACGGAGATCTGCGTCTGTGATCTGACGGACGCGTTCGAGGTCACGGGCGCGACCATCTCGCACCACCTGCGGGTGCTGCGGGAGACCGGCCTGGTGGACTGCGAGCGCCGCGGGACGTGGGTCTATTACTGGGTCAAGAAGGACGCGATGGACCTGCTGGGCGGTCTGCTGACGTCTTCCGCGACGCCGTCGCATCAGGATTCGCTGATATCAGCTGGATCTGATGTGGTGCGGCTGCTGGCTGATCCGCTGCGGGCGCAGTTGGTGGAGATCCTGGCGGGCGGGCCGGCGTGTACGGCTTATCTGGTCGCGGAGACCGGGGCCAAGCAGCCGAACGTGTCCGGGCATCTGAAGCAGTTGCGGGAGGCTGGGGTGGTCGAGGCCGAGCCTCGGGGGCGGTACACGTTCTATCGGCTGGTGCCGGAGTCGCTGCAGGGCGCGGCGTTGCATCTGGCGGATCTGGGCGCGAAGGCCCGCGCCAACGCGGACAACTTCCGCTCCTGACGCGGCGCCTCGCAGCTCGGGCCCGGAGATCTGTTCGGGGCTCGCCTGACCGGCCAACGGCCCGTCAGCTCCCGGATGGGAGCTCTTCAGCGGCCGGAGGGCCAGCCCGCGGCCTGTCAGCTCCGGATGGGGCGCTTTCAGCGGCCGGAGGCCAGCTCGCGGTAGGCGGCGATCACCGCGGCGGTGCGTTCGGCAAGCTCCGGGCCAGCTTCGGTGCGGGGCGGCCCCGCCGCCGTCAGCCGGGAGATCGCCAGTTCAGCTTCGCGGGCGGTGTCGCCGATGCGCTGTTCCCGGATGAGGTTCTCCCCCGCCAGCGCGGCGGCGTTGATGCTGGCCAGGATGCGGTTGGCCGCGCCGGCCGTGGACCGCCAGAGCGCCTCGACCCGCAGCCGCTGCTCGGCCAGGGCCTGCACCGCCGGGCTGTCCGCCGGCAGGTCGTGCCGGGTGGCCTGAGCGAGCTCCTCACGCAGGCAGCGGATCTGCTGGCGGCGGGCCATGATGGCGGCGAGCTCCTCCAGCGCCGCCGACAGGCTGCGATCCGCGTCATCGGAGTCGATCATGTGCCGCAGCGCGGGCCAGGTGCGCCGCACCCGCTTGGCCACCACGAACGCCCGCTCGAACGCGGCCCGTTCCTCAGCAGCGACGAGCACGTGGGCGCTGTCGCCCTTGGGCATGGCGATGATCGCGGTACGGGCGGCCCGCGCCTGCTCGACCGCCACGAAAGCGACGAGCGCGACCGAGCCACCCGCCGCCAGCCACCAGGCGATGCCGAGCGCACTGAGCACCGCCGACAGCATCACCAGGACGAGAGTGAGCTGAGAGGCGAACCGGATCCGGTCCTGACGGCTGCGTCCACTGGGCGCGACCGGCACGACCTCCGTGACGGAACCCCAGCGGACCCGACGGGCCCGGCCGGTACGCATCTTGAGCGGGCTGGGCGACACGACGACCTTCTCCGTGTCGATGCCGATGTGCAGACCCTTGGGCCCCGGTGTGACCACGGTGCACCCTTTCCGCCTGCGGGAAGCTGAGCGGGCCCGGACGCCGAGGGGGTACGCCCGGGCCCGCTCACCGGCGGAGCCGTCCGCCGGTACCTGGAGGAATCGGGTGGGTGCGGGCCTACCTGAGCTCACCTCCGGGTGCAGCGCGGGTGCATCACGCCGCCTCGGCGACCACCTCCGTCCCCTTGCCGGGGCCGCCTTCCTCCGACGCAGCGATCGGCACTCCGCCCGCGGCGATCGGCACTCCGTCAGCGGTGATGAGGCCGAGGTGCTCCAGCCGGGCGAGGATGCCTCCCCGGCTGCGACCGAACTCCTCCATCAGCTCCCTCGGGCTCGCGCCCGCCCGGTGCCGCGCGACCATCCGCTCGTCGTCCTCGGCCGACCACCGAGTGCCTTGGTTACGGTGGCGCTTCGGCCGCTCCCCCGGCGGCGCCTGCGCCGGTGTCACCGACGACAGACGTTGCCGCCGCAGCGCCGCCAGGCCGGCCATGGTCGAGGTCAGCGCGTCCGCCACCGGGGCGAGGTCGGCGGGTGAGATCCCTCCGCTGATCTCGCTCACCACCTCGCCCGTGGGGCCCCAGCCGACCACGGACAGGCCGATGCTCTCGTCGCCCGTGCCGGACGCGGTGAGCTGATAGACGTGCGGTCCGATCGTCAGGTGCCGCTCGAGGGTGAGGTGCGGACGGCGGTCGTTCTCGGGTACGTACTCGTTGTCATCCATGCCGCGACGCTATGACCGGCGACTGACATTTTTGTCCCCGGCGTGGCGCGCGGTTCGGGGGCGTCCGCGCGTCCCGGACAACTATCCGAAAAGGACCGGCCGATCAGGCTCGGCTCAACCGGTTGCGCAGGATCGGCACGCCCGGCCCGTCCAGTTCGCTCAGCGCCACACCACGCCCGGTCATCGCCAGCATCAGCGCCTCCGCCGGCCCGGTCACCAGCGGTCCCGCGCCCGCCGACCAGTCCAGATCGGCCGCTTCGAAACGCAACCCGGCCACTCGCCGCTTCGGTGTGAAGCCGACCGCCCGGCCGCCCACCAGGAAGTCCAGTGACACCCGCAGCCGCTCCAGCCGCAGCCCGTGCGGCAGGCCGAGCGGCCGGCGCATGTCCTGGCCGTGCACCTGCAGGTCGGTCAGCTGCCCCGGATATCCCACGATCGGCGGTCGGAACGGGTTCTCCGCGTTGTCGCGCAGGCTGCGGGCCAGCTCGGCCGCCGGCTGCTCCGCCGTCAGGACCGCCAGCCGGGCGTTCGTCCTGTGGATGCTGAAGCCACTGCGGGCCAGCAGCGGCAGCACCGGTGTCACCGGCTTGCCGATCGCCGCCAGCAGGTGACCGGCCACCTGCTGGACCGTCCACTCACCGCACAGGCTCGGGGTTTCCAGCTGTTCCGGGGTCAGCGACTCCACCAGATCGGCGACGCGGCGCCGCTCGTCGGCGATCGCGGATGGGATATCCACAGGCACAGGCTAACGTCGCCGGCGACCCTTCCGCGGCCCGTACTCTGGCCGCCGTGACGACCGACTGGACCGCCACGTTGCCGGGCAAGCGGATGGGCGCCGCGCTGCTGCTGCGCGACAGCGACGACCGGATTCTGCTGGTGGAGCCCACCTACAAGCCCTACTGGGAGCTGCCCGGCGGGGTGGTCGAGGCCGGCGAGTCACCGCGGGCGGCCGCCGCGCGGGAGATCACCGAGGAGCTCGGGCTCAGCGTGGTGCCGGGGCGTCTGCTCGTCGTCGACTGGGTGCCACCACGGGACGCCCGCACCGACGGTTTGATGCTGGTCTTCGACGGCGGCCGGTGCGGCGATCCGGTGCGGCTGCCCGAGGCCGAGCTGCGCAGCTGGGCCTGGTCCGATCCCGGCGAGGCCGCGCAACGACTGCCCCCGCTGCTGGCCCGGCGCGCCGCAGCCGCTCTGCGCGCACTGCACACCAGCACCACGCTCTATCTGGAAGACGGTCACCCATGACAGATCAAGGGCCGCCGCCCGAGGTGCGGGCGGCGTTCGGCGCGCAGGGCAAGACGGTACGGCTGGCCGGCGGCAAGGGCGGCACCTGGCGGATCGGCGATCTGGTCCTCAAGCCGTCCGAGGGCGACGAGGAGGTCCGCTGGCGCAGTGCCGTGCTGGCCGCTCTGCCGGAGTCGCCGCACTTCCGGATCGCCCGGCCGGTGCGCGCCGCCGACGGTGACTGGCTGGCCGGTGGCTGGGAGGCCGCCCGAGCCGTCGCCGGGCAGCCGGACCAGCGCCGCGTCGACGACGTGATCCGGACCGGGGCCGCGTTCCACGAGGCGGTCGCCGCCGTGCCGCGACCTGCGCTGCTCGACACCCGCGACAACCCCTGGGAGTACGGCAACAAGCTCGCCTTCGGCGACGACCTGCCTCCGGCCCGGCGCAGACCTTCCGCCCTGCTCGACCAGTTGCTGGCGCACCGGCGGCCGATCGCGCTGCCGGAGCAGATCGTGCACGGCGACCTGCTCGGCAACGTGCTGTTCGCCGACGGCCGACCACCGGCGGTGATCGACTGGGCGGCGTACTGGCGGCCGCCGGCGTGGGCGTCGGCTGTCGCCGCGGTGGACGCGATGGTGTGGCACGGCGTCGACGCCGGGGTGATCGAGCGGTGGGCGCATCTGCCGGAGTGGGGACAGTTGCTGGTCCGGGCGGCGGTCTATCGGCTCGGCACCTGGGACGCCGCGGGGTGGCCGCAGGAGCCGGAGGAGCCGTACCGACCGGTGGTCGCGGCCATCGCCGGCTTCGTGGCCGGTCAGACGCGTTCGAGCCAGGTGCGGTAGTGAGTGCCGAACGGCTCGGCCTGCTCTCGGCACGCGGCGAGGACCTGCTGGGCCGCCTCGGCCGCCCGGGTGACCGTCTCGGCCGGGTAGCCGTAGCTGACCTGATGGGCGGCGAACTCGTCCTCGTCGAGCAGCGTGACGCGGCCCCGGTGCGTACGGGTCACGTCCAGGTCGAGGTCCACGATCGTGACCTGTTCCCGGCCCGACCAGACGGCCGGGGCGGTGATGTCGCAGTACATCTCGAGGTTGCGGGTCGGGGCGAAGAACAGCGGGGTGTACCAACCGTCGTGCGGGATGAGGCGGACGCCACGGTGCTCGTCGGCGCGGGTGACACCGGCCGCGACGTAGTGCACCTCCGTACCGACCGGCACGCCCAGCCACGTGCCCCACTCGTCCTCGCCGAGGTGGATCTCGACCGCGCGGCGGTGCAGCCGGCCGTCGAACTTGCGGAACACCACGTCGACCTCAGCCATGCGGCGCACTCTGCCAGCTGTCCCGTCGCAGCAGGTCCCGGGTGATCGCCGCGATGCTCGGGGCACCGGTCAGGGCCATGGTCAGGTCGAGCTCGGCGATCACGTTGCGGATCACGTCCTCGACGCCGCGCCGGCCGGCCAGCGCGAAGCCGTACAGGTGCGGGCGGCCCAGCAGCACGGCGTCGGCGCCGAGCGCCAGGGCGGTGAAGACGTCGGCGCCGGTACGGATGCCGCTGTCGAACAGCACCGTGGGCTGCGCGCCGACCCGCTCCCGCACGGCGACCAGCGCGTCCAGCGCGGCGACGGCGTTGTCGACCTGCCGGCCGCCGTGATTGGAGACCACGATGGCGTCCACGCCCAGGTCCAGCGCGCGACGGGCGTCGTCGGGATGCAGGATTCCCTTGAGCACGATCGGCAGCCGGGTCCGGTCCCGCAGGGTTGCCAGGTGTTCCCAGTTCAGACCGGGATTGGAGTAGATGTCGAGGAACGTCTCGACCGAGGCCCGAGGCACCGGCGAGCGCAGGTTGCGCCAGAAGGGCCCCGGGTGGTTGCGGGTCATCGCGAGCAACGCGCGAACGGCACCGGGCGTCACCCGTACCGGTGTCCTGCCGGGCTGGGGTGCCGCCAGCCGCTCGGTGACGATCTGCCGGAACCGCGGATCGGAGGTGTACTGCGCGATGCCGAGACCCCGGCTGAACGGCAGCGACCCCAGGTTGAGGTCCTGCGGGCGCCAGCCCAGCACGGTGGTGTCCAGGGTCACGACCAGCGCGCCCGCGCCGATCGCTTCCGCCCGCTGGATGAGGCTGTCCACCAGGCGTTCGTCGGTGCTCCAGTAGAGCTGCACCCAGCGCGGGGTGTCGCCCATCGCCGCCGCGCACTCCTCCATCGGGTTGCACCCCTGGTTGGAGAAGACGTAGGCGGTGCCGGTCGCCGCGGCGGCCCGGGCGATGGCCACGTCACTGTCGCGGCCCATGAGCGCGGTGGCACCGACCGGCGCGAGCAGGACCGGCGTGGTGTGCCGGGTGCCGAGCAGCTGCACCGAGAGGTCCCGTTCCACGGCGCCGGCGGCCATCCGCGGCATGATCGCCCACTGGTCGAAGGCCGCCCGGTTGCGCCGCATCGTCCGGCCCTCGCCGGCCCCGCCCGCGACGTACGCCCAGGCTTTTCTGC
>NZ_JBEZGQ010000414.1:0-6947 GCF_040650095.1 Actinoplanes sp. NPDC048791
GGTCGGGCGGCTGGGCCGCGGACTCCGGCCGCTCGCCGGACACCGGCCCGGTCGCGGGCCGGTCGGGCCGCTCATCACGCGCGGCAGGCTGCTGGTCGTCGGTCATCGCCGCCCCTACGCCCGGAACAGGTGCCGGCGGATCGCGGCCACGTTGCCGAAGATCCGGACGCCGAGCACCACCACGACGCCGATCGAGAGCTGGCCGCCTACGCCCAGCTGGTCGCCCAGGTAGACGATGATGCCCGCGACCAGCACGTTCGAGATGAAGGAGACCACGAACTGCTTGTCGTCGAAGATCCCGTCGAGTTTCGCGCGCACACCGCCGAACACCGCGTCCAGCGCGGCCACGACCGCGATCGGCAGGTACGGCTGCAGCGCGATCGGCACCGTCGGATGGAACACGATGCCGAGCACGACGCCGGCGATCAGGGCGAGTACGGCGATCATCAGCCGCCTTTCGACTCTTTGCTGGACGGGGTCGGGACACTGGACGGCGGCACGGACGGCGAGGCCTGCCGCAGGTTCGGCTCGGTGGCCGCGTCCAGGGTGACGTCGCTGAGCTCGGCCACGTCGTACGAGATGCCGAACTTGGTGTTGAGCGCGCGGAAGAAGCGCCCCGCCGGGCCGTCGCGGAACTTGCCGGCCAGCTTGTCCGGTCCGATCGCGATCACCTGGTACGGCGTGGTCACCGGCCGGAAGTCGACCAGGATCGCCTCGCCCGCCTGCCGGATCGTGGAGGTGGCGGTGAGCCGCTGGCCGTTGACCGCGACGGCTTCCGCGCCGGCGGCCCACAGCGCGTTCGTCGCCACCTGCAGGTCGGTGTCGCGGACCCGGGCCTCGCTCTTGCGTTCGCCGGTCAGCGGGTCGACCGGCATCGGGCCGTCGCCGACGGTGACCCGGGCGCCGGGGCCGCGTACGGGGGCCAGCCCGGTCTCGGCCTCGAGGTCACGCAGCCGGGCCACGGCCGCACCGCCGAGCTGTTTCTCGCGCAGCCCGGCGACCTCGGCGCGGAGCCGGTCGGCGCGGGCCTGCAGTTCGGCGGTCTCGGTGCGGCGGCTCTGCACCTGGTCGACGAGGGTGTCGCGGGCCTGGCTGCGGGCCGGTTCGGCGGCGGTCGTCTCCTGGTAGGCCACGACCAGCAGGAAGCCGAGCCCCACCAGAGTCAATGCGCTGATCGCGCTGACGATCCGTTTCGGGGCGCCGGTGCGGCCCTCCCCGCGGGCCTTGCGGGCGGCCGCGTCGGCGTAGCCGGGGTCGAGGGGGTTCTGGAACAGCTCGGTCAGGAAGTCCGGGGCGAACCGGCGCTGGCCGTCGCCGCCGTCGGGCGAGGTCATCCGGCGACTGCTCCGCTCCGGGCCTGGTCGGCCCGGTCGGCGCGCAGCAGCGCGCGGGCCTGGGCCAGGTAGAGCACGGCGGCGGCCCAGTACAGGCCG
Organism: Actinoplanes sp. NPDC048791; assembly: GCF_040650095.1. Taxonomy (NCBI): domain Bacteria; kingdom Bacillati; phylum Actinomycetota; class Actinomycetes; order Micromonosporales; family Micromonosporaceae; genus Actinoplanes; species Actinoplanes sp. NPDC048791. The sequence continues at coordinate 1,434 of NZ_JBEZGQ010000414.1, forward strand.
AGGGCCCACCAGGCCAGGCCCCAGCCGATCGGCGCGACGACCGTGTGGATCGACGGTACGGCCTCGGCGAGCAGCAGCAGCGGGAGCGCACCGAGCAGCACGAACGTGCCGGTCTTGCCGACGTAGTGGACCGGCGGCGGCCCGTACCCGTGGCGGCGCAGCACCAGCAGCGCGACGGCCAGCACGGCCTCGCGCAGCAGCAGGGCCGCGGTCAGCCACCAGGGCACGACCTCGCGCACGGTGAAGCCGATCAGGGTGGCCAGGATGTAGAGCCGGTCGGCGAACGGGTCGAGCAGCTCGCCGAGGCGGCTGACCGAGTTCATCCGGCGGGCCACGTAGCCGTCGACCCAGTCGGTGGTGCCGCCCAGGGTCAGCACGATCACCGCGGCGACGTCGTGCTGCGGGCCGAGCAGCAGGTAGAGGAAGAGCGGCACGCCGAGCAGCCGGATGAAGCTGATGACGTTGGGAATCGTCCAGATCCGGTCGGAGGCCGTGATCGTCGGGGTGCGTCCGGGCGCCGGGGAGCCGGGCGTCACCTGCGCAGGCTGCTGCGACATCGCGCCCCCTCTCCCCCTGCCGGCCGCGGGACCCCACCCGCGGACGTCGTGCGCCGCCTCGGTGGGATCGTCCGCTGCCGACCCCCCGGTCGGCACGCCGGACACGCCGGGCCGGTCACTCGCGAGCCACTATAACCAGCCCCGTCGTTGTCCCGGTTCACCCCGGGCCGGACCGTGCGCGGGCCGTTGTGCGGGACACACCCCCTAACCGTCCTAGGAAGGATGGGTCCCGCACCTCTCAGCGTTTGCCGCGGCGGCTGCGCACGTAGTCGTCGACCACGTAGCGGCCCAGCTCCGAGACGTCCGGGCTGAAGACCCGGCCACCGCTGCGCTTGGCCACCGCGTCGACGAAACGGCGCAACCCCGGGTCCTCACCCAGCATGAAGAGGTTCAGCGTGGCGCCGTAGCGGGTGAGCAGGTCCACCTCGCGCACGGTCAGCTGCACCGTCTCCGGCAGGGTCGGCCAGTTGAAGTACGCCTGGCCGTCGTCCTCCAGGTGGGCCGTCGGCTCACCGTCGGTCACCACCAGCACCACCGGCTCGGCGCCCGGGTGCCGGCGCAGGTGCCGGCCGGCCAGTTTCAGCGCGTGCTGGAGGTTGGTGCCCTGCACCATGTCCGGCTCGATCGCCGCCAGCTCGCCCTGCGACAGGCTCATCGCGTACCGGCCGAAGCCGATGATCTGCAGCGAGTCCTGCGGGAACTGCGTTGCCACCAGGTGCGACAGGGCCAGCGCGGTCTGCTTCATCGGGCCCCAGCGGCCGTCGGCGAACATCGAGTACGACAGGTCGACGCACAGGGCGACCACCGCCGACGCCCGGCGCTCGGTCTCGGCGACCTCGAAGTCCTCCGGCTCCAGGCGCACCGGCAGCGTGCCCACGCCCCCGCCGGCGCGGCGGCGGACCGCGTTGCCGATGGTGCGGACCACGTCGAGCGGCTGCTCGTCACCGAACTGCCAGCGCCGCGACGACCCGATCAGGTCACCGGCCGCGCCCGCGTCCCGCAGGTCGTGCGAGCCGCGCTTCTTGCTGGACAGGTCGGAGAAGACCTGCGCCAGCGCGGTGCGGCCGAGCCGGCGGAGCGCCTTGGGCGACAGGGTGAGGCCGTCCTCGTCGCGGGTGACCCAGCCCTGACGGCGCAGCTCACGTTCGAGCTCACGCAGCCGGCGCACGTCGTCGGCGGCGCTGCGGCCGAGCTGGCGCTCCACCGCCTCGACGTCGACGTCGTCCAGAGTCGCCCCGGGATGCTCCTGGCCGAGCTGCTCCAGCAGATCGTCGAGCTCACCCAGCTCGCCCAGCGCCGCGGTGGCGTCGCCGTAGCCCAGGTCCTCGTTGCCGCGCATCCGCTCGCCGCGGTTCCAGTTCAGCTCCGGCCGCAGGGCGCGCAGATTGTCGGTCAGCTCGCCCAGCTGACCGCGCAGCGGCCCGTCGCCGAGCGCCTGGTCCATGAGCTGGGCCAGCTCCTCGCGCTGCTGCGGGCTCAGCGAGCGCATCAGCCGCTCGGCGGCCGCGGCCCGGCGGGCCAGGGAGTCGACCAGCTCGTCGATGGTCTGTGGATTCTCCGGGAAGAACTCGCCGTGCTTGGCCATGAACTGCTGGAACGCGTCGTCGGTGTCCTCGCCGCGGGCGTGCTTGCCGAGCAGGTCGTTGAGATCGCCGACCATCTCGGCGACCCGAGCGTCGGTGGCCGGGTCGCGGCCCTGCAACGCGTCCTTCATGCCGGCGAAGCGCTGCTCGACCACCTCACGCCGCAGACCGTCGAGGATCTGCTGGTACGTCGCCCGGGCCTCGTCACTGGCCCAGTCGTAGTCGGACAGCTCCTGCACAGCCTGGGCCGTGGATCGCGGCAGGTTGTCGAGCACTGCCTCCTGGAAGCGGGCATCGTCGCCCTCCCGCCCGCGCAGCTCGTCGCGTTCGGCGGCGACAGCCTGGTCGAGCAGCTGCTGAGCCCGCGTGACAGCGCCGTCGAGGTTGCCCCGCCGCAACGCCTCGCGCCGCATCCGCCGGGCCCGGGCCTCCAGATCGTCCAGGCCCCGGCCGTCGCGGGGACCCCGGCGCAGCAGATCCCGCAACGCGTCGCGCAGATTGTCACCGCCGAGCACCCGCTCGCCGACCTCGTCCACGGCCGCCCGCACGTCGTACGGCGGCGCGAGCGGGTCGGGCCCGTCCCGCCACACGCCGTACCGGAAACGGTTACCGGCCATGGCCGGGCCCGCTCTCGGGGAAGAGGCTCATGTCAGCTCCCGTACAGGGTGCGGCCGTCGTCGGTCAGCTCCTTGGCCAGCCGGCGGGTGAGGTGCAGCCCTTCCAGGACGAACTCGACCCCGGAGGCCGCCTGCCCGGGGCTGGGCGCGTCACCCAGGCCGAGCCGGTCGAGGACCTTGGCCAGGCCCGGCACGGTGCCGATCTGGCCCAGCAGCTCCTCGGCCGAGACCAGGTCACCGGTCTCGATGATGGCGCCCTCGGCGACCAGGTCGGTGAAGCCGGACAGGTCGAGGCCGGCCAGCCGGGCCCGGAACGTCTCGGCGGTGGCCAGGCGCAGCAGGTGGGCCAGGATCTCGGTCTCGCGTCCCTCCTCGCCGCTCTCGAACTCGACCTTGCCCCGCAGGGTGCTGGTCACCGAGACGGTGTCGCAGATCCGGGCGACGGCCTCACGCTCGTTCTTGAGCCCGGCCCGGCGCAACGCGGACGCGGCGACGGTCTCGGCCGCGGCGATGGCGAAGCGGGCCGAGATGCCCGAGCGGGAGTCGACGGCCGGCGAGTCGCGGACCGCGCGGGTGTAGCGGGCCAGCACGTCGATGAGGTGGTCCGGCACCGAAGCCGCCAGGGCCGCCTCCTGCCGGATCAGGGCCGTCTCCAGCTCGATCTCGAGCGGGTAGTGGGTGCGGATCTCGGCGCCGAAACGGTCCTTGAGCGGGGTGATGATCCGGCCCCGGTTGGTGTAGTCCTCGGGGTTGGCCGAGGCCACCAGCAGCAGGTCCAGCGGCAGGCGCAGCTGGTAGCCGCGGACCTGGATGTCGCGCTCCTCGAGCACGTTGAGCAGCGACACCTGGATGCGCTCGGCCAGGTCGGGCAGCTCGTTGACGGCGAAGATGCCCCGGTTGGTCCGCGGCACCAGGCCGAAGTGAATCGTGTCCGGGTCGCCCAGGGCCCGGCCCTCGGCCACCTTGATCGGGTCGACGTCGCCGATCAGGTCACCGACGCTGGTGTCCGGGGTGGCGAGCTTCTCGCCGTACCGCTCGGAGCGGTGCAGCCAGGAGATCGGCAGCAGGTCGCCGGTCTCGGCGGCCAGCCGCCGGGTGGCCGGAAGGAGCGGCTGGTACGGGTGTTCGCGCAGCTCGGAGCCCGTGATGTAGGGCGTCCACTCGTCGAGCAGGTCGACGAGCCCGCGGATGAGCCGGGTCTTGCCCTGGCCCCGCTCACCGAGCAGCACCATGTCGTGGCCGGCGAGCAGGGCCCGCTCGACCTCGGGCAGCACGGTGTCGTCGTAGCCGACGATGCCGGGGAAGCGTGGCGCGCCGCGGCGCAGCCGGTCCAGCAGGTTGTCGCGCAGCTCCTCTTTGACCGTGCGGAACTCGTGGCCGGAGGCGCGGAGCTCGCCCAGTGTGTGGGGAAGATCGGTCGGAGGTGTGGGGACGAGCTGTGTGGAAGCTTCAGTCACTTCGGAAACGCTACTCCGGACCTGTGACAAGTGACCAAGACCGCGGCCAGGCCCGCCGAATTGGCTCTGGCCGGGCCAGGCCGGGCAGCGGGACGCTGAGAGCATGAGCGACATCGAGATCCTGAGGTACGCCGCGTTCAGCGCCGATCCCGCAGGCGGCAACCCGGCCGGCGTGGTCCTGGCCGCAGGCACGCTGTCCGACGCCGAGATGCTGGCGATCGCGGCGGAGGTCGGCTACTCGGAGACCGCCTTCCTCACCGAGGACCGGGGCGCCGGGGTGTACCGGGTCCGCTACTTCAGCCCGCTGGCCGAGGTGCCGTTCTGCGGGCACGCGACCGTGGGCACGGCGGTCGCGCTGGCCGACCGGCACGGGCCGGGCACCTACGTGTTCGTCACCAACGTCGGCGAGGTGCCGGTGGTCGTCGACGACCAGCGCCGGGCCACCCTGACCAGCGTCGGCGCCCGGGTGGCGGAGCTGGCCCCCGAGGACCTGTCCGCCCTGCTGGCCGCGCTGCGCTGGGACGCGGGCGACCTCGACCCGGCCCTGCCGCCCCGGGTCGCGTACGCCGGCGCGTACCACCCGGTGATCGCGGCCGCGACCCGGCAGCGGCTCGCCGAGCTGGACTACGACGTGCCGGTCCTCAAGGCGTTGATGGAGGCCAGGGGCTGGACCACCGTCCAGCTGGTGTGGCGTGCGGCCGAGGACCGGTTCGACGTGCGGGACCCGTTCCCGGTCGGCGGGGTCTACGAGGACCCGGCCACCGGTGCCGCCGCGGCCGCGTTCGGCGGGTATCTGCGCGACGAGTGGCTGGTGCCCGGCGACGCGATGGTGCAGCTGTCCCAGGGTGACGACCTCGGGCGCCCGGGACGGCTCACCGTGACGCTGACCCCCGGCGAGGACGGCGTACGCGTCAGCGGCACGGCGGTGCCCATCCCCGGCTAGCGCGGCGATAGAGTCGGGCCCCGATGAGCGCCACGATGATCGTCAAGGACCTCGCCGCGGGGCACGGCGACCGCACCCTGTTCAGCTCCCTCGACCTGGTGGTCGCCCCCGGGGACGTGATCGGGCTGGTCGGCGTCAACGGGGCGGGTAAGACCACGCTGCTGCGTACCCTGGCCGGGCTCCTGCCGGTCGAGGCCGGCGCGGTGTCGCTGAGCCCGCCCACCGCGAACGTCGGCTATCTGCCGCAGGAGCGTGAGCGGCGCGCCGGCGAGACCGTGCGGGACTTCCTGGCCCGGCGCACCGGGGTCGGGCCGGCCCAGCTGGCCATGGACGCCGCCGCCGAGGCCCTGGCCGAGG
>NZ_JBEZGQ010000415.1:0-6935 GCF_040650095.1 Actinoplanes sp. NPDC048791
CGGCCCCAGGCCGGATCGCGTCCCAGGAACGCGAGCAGCCGGTCCAGCGGGGGAGCGCCGTCATCCGCCGGCTGGGCGGGTGCGAAGGTCGCTTGTGGACGGCGGCGGCGCGGCCCATCCGGCACGTCGCGCTCGGCGATCTCCCGGACCGCCGCGATGACGTCGTCGGTGAAGGTGACCGGCCGCCCGATCGCCGCCGCCACGTCCCAGCCATGCACCACGTAGTCGAGCAGGTGGAAACCGAGCGCCTGCCGGGCCGGCAGCGAGATCCCGTCCCGGATCAGCGGCAGCCAGACGGTACGGTCCAGCGCTCCCTCGGCGGCGAACGCCGCGGTTACCTCCCGTGCGGACGCGGCGTACTCGGCCCGGGGGTCCGCGCCGATCTCGGTGTGCCAGTCCGCCGGTCCGGTGTGCTCGCCCCGGGCCGCCGGGGTCGGCCAGCTTCGTGCGGACGTACTGCTCGCCCCAGGCGCTCGTCATGATCCGGAACGGGGGTGCGTCGTCGGTGAGCGCCCGGACCAGCACCTCCGCCACCTCGGACGCGGACTGGGCGCCCGGGTGCCCGCCGCGTGCGACCCAGGCCAGGTAGTCGGCCAGCACCTCGGCGTACGGGCCGGCCTCGGCCAGCAGCGACTCGCGGGTGACGCCGGAGTTGGCCCCGAACGCGGTACCCAGCACCGGTCCCGGCTCGACCATGACCACCCGGACGCCCTGGCTCGCCGCGACCGGCGCGAGGCTCTCCATGAACCCCTCGACCGCGAACTTGGCCGCGGAGTACGCCTCGTTGAACGGCTGCCCGATCAGCCCGCGGGTGCTGCCCACGGTGACGATCCGGCCCCGGCTCGCGCGCAGGTGCGGCAGCGCCGCCCGGGTCACCGCGACCACGCCGAACAGGTTGACCTCCAGCCCAGCCCGGAACGGGGCCATCCCGGCGGTCTCCACACTGGCGAACGTGTTGGCCAGCCCGGCGTTGTTGACCAGGGCGTCGAGCCGGCCGTGGGTGTCCAGCACCGCGGCCAGGCAGGCGTCGACCGAGGCTTCGTCGGTGACGTCCATACGCCGTACGTCGAGCTTCACGCCGGCCGCGTCGGCGGCCTGCCGCAGCGGGTCCGCGCGGCCGGGATCGCGCAGCGTGGCGATCGTCGTGCAGCCGGCCTGCGCGGCCCGGACCGCGGTCGCCAGGCCGATCCCGGAGGAGCAGCCGGTGATCAGCACCACCCGACTCATGCGGCACCCGCCGCTGCGCTCTCCCGGGCGAGCCGGGCGTGGGTGGGGGCCAGGGGGATCCAGGCGAACAGGACCCCGATCAGCGTGCCGCCGACCATGGCGATCCGGGCCGCGTCCAGGACGCCCACCCGCGGGGTCAGCAGTTCGACCAGCACGCCGCCGAGCAGCGCCGCGAACGGGATGACACCCCAGGTGATCGTGCGGAACGCGGCGTGCGAGACGGCCTGGTCGGCCGGGCCGACCCGGGCCTGGCGGACCGCCGCGGTGCTGACGTTGTACCAGACCATGAACAGCCCGTAGAAGCTCAGCGTCACGCCGAGCACGAGCGCCGGCGGCAGCGCCGGTGCGGCCAGGATGCCCAGGCCGGCCAGGCAGTGCAGGAACACCGACCAGGGCATCAGCCGGTCGGCGCCGATCAGCCGGCTGACCCGCTGGGCGAGCAGCGCCCCGGCGACGGCGGCGACCGCGGCCACCGACATCACCGTGCCCAGCGTGGGCACGGACAGGTGCAGCCCCCGGTACGCCAGGATCGGCAGCACGGTCACGAAGATCGGGCCGCCCAGGTTGAGCAGCGTGGTGCCCAGGATGGTGCCCCGCAGGACCGGGTCGTTCCAGTTGAGGCGTACGCCGGCGACCAGCCGCGTCCACATCGGCTCGTGCTGCTGCGTGCGTACCCCGTACGGTCGCATCGCCCGCACGCCGACCGCCGAGATCAGGAAGGTCACCGCGTCGACCAGCAGTGACGCCACGCCGAGCAGGCGGTACAGCACGCTGGCCAGCGCCGGCCCCACCACCTCGGCGACGCTGCGGCTGCCCTCCAGCCGCGAGTACGCCCGCACCCGGCCCCCGGCCGGGACGATAGCCGCGATGGTGGCGACGTAGCCGATGTTGAAGAAGACCGACGCCGCGTTGGCCAGCACCACGACCACGAAGACCAGCGGCACGGACAGCACGCCGAGCCAGTACGCGACCGGGATGGCGGCGATGGCCAGCATCCGGATCAGGTCACACCAGATCAGCGTGCGGCGCAGGTCCCAGCGGTCCACCAGCACGCCGGCGGCCAGGCTGAGCAGCGGGATGGCCAGGTACTGGGCCATGCCGACCAGGCCCACCTGGAACGCCGAGGCGTGCAGCAGCAGGATCATCACGGTCGGCACCACGAACACGTTGATCCGGTCGCCGATGTTGCTGACCGACTGACCCAGCCACAGCAGGTTGAAGTCGCGCCCGAGCCCGCGGGCGGGGTCCTCGCGGGCCTGTGCGACGGCCGGTGAGCTCATGTCGCCTGCCGCTGGACCAGCGGGGAGACCTTGCCGGTGCGCTCGTTGTGGATCAGCGCGTCGGAGACGGTGACCGCCAGGGCCTCGGGGTCGCGCTGGAAGGCGGTGCTCGGGCCGCCGAACGCCGAGCCGAGGATGTGGTCGCGGACCCGCCCGGCGAGCCCGTCCGGCGTGCCCCGGGCCGGCACCACCAGCACCTCGCACGTGCTGCCGCGGGCCGGATACTCGGTGATGACCACCTGGCTCTGCGACACGCCGGGCACACCGGCCACCTCGCGCAGCAGGGCGTCCGCGTTGAGCAGCAGGCCGCGGAACTTCACCTCGCCGTCGCGCCGGCCCAGCACCCGCAGCGCCCGGCCGGGCACCCCGCAGGTGCAGGCGACCCACTCGCCGGCGTCGCCGGTCTGGTAGCGCAGCACCGGGTTGAGGCCGTGCGGCTTGAGCGACGTGAAGTCGATCAGCTGGTCGGCGCCGATGTGCACGAGCTGCGAGGGCAGCGGGTGCCAGGTGTCGTCGGCGCACTGCGGGGTGTTGGTGCCGGCGACCCAGGTCTCGGTGCTGCCGAACAGGCCCCAGCGGCGCGCCTGCGGCGCGACCACCGGCAGGTCCTCGTCCAGGCCGGGGTTCCAGGCCTCACCGAGCCAGAGCACGGTACGCAGGTCGGCCAGCTTGATCCCGAGCTCGCGGGCCCGGCCGATGATCGGGCGCAGGACGCTGGGCGTGCCACCGATCGAGGTGACCCCGCGATCGGCGAAGAACTCCAGCCAGACGTCGTACTCGGCGCGGTTGATCGCGCCCAGCCCGATCCCGGTGCAGCCGGTCAGGTCGGCGTAGGAGTTCATGAGGTAGTGCGCGCCCCACAGCTTGCCGGCGCCCCAGCCGTTGACGAACAGGTCGTCCGGGCCCAGCGGCTTCCACTGCTCGTACACCTCGGTCATGTACAGGCCGGTGGGCGCGTAACCCAGCTTGGGGGAGCCGGTGCTGCCGCCGCTCTGGAACGTCCAGGTGGCGCCGTGCTGCGCCTTGGGCCTGAGGTGTTCCAGCGCCACGTTCAGGTCGTCCTTGCGCATGACCGGCACGTGGACCAGGTCCTCGAGGCTGTCCAGGGCGACGATGTCGGCGTACCGGGCGGCCAGGGCCGGCACCGAGCGCAGCTTGGCCAGGGTGTCGGCGACGGTGGCCACCGCCAGCGGGGCGGCGGAGAAGAATTCCGTGGTCACAGCGCACCTCCGTGCAGTCGCGCGTGCCCGTCCCGGTACGCCAGGAAGCGGTCCCGGACGATCGCCCGGTTCTGCGCGACCACCTCGGGATCGCGCGAGTCGGGGCACATGATGGCGCCGTCCGGTTCCACCTCGGACAGCCAGAACCGTTCGCCGTCGTGCAGGAAGTCCACGCAGAAGTACGGCATCGGCAGCTTCTTGGCGAAGTAGTCCACCGCCGCGGCCAGCTCGTCCGGCAGCGGCGCGTAGTGCAGCCGTGCCCCGGTGCTGTACTGCGGGTAGCGGGCACCGTCGCCGGGGATGCGCACCAGCGTGGTGTGCGGCTTCCCGTCGACCATGTGGATCCGGTAGTCGGTGGTGGCCCGGCCCAGGTACGGCTGGAACACCAGCGTGGTGTCGCCGCCCTGGGCGAGGCTGAGCAGTCCCCGGACGTCGTGGGCGTCGTGGGCCATGTTGATGCCGCGCGAGGCGGCCCAGCCGGACGGCTTGACGATGGCCGGGTACGGCAGGTTCTCTACCGCCGGCAGGAACTCGTCGTACAGCAGGTCGCGGCCGGAGCCGATGCGCACGGTCGGCACCGGCGGGATCGGAGAGTCCTTGAGGAACAGCAGGGTGGCCAGCTTGTCGTTGCCGAGCGCGGCCAGCCAGCTCGGGTGCGGCAGATAGAAGCCGGCCTGCTCCAGCACGGCGTAGAGGGTGAACTGGTTGAACGCGTCCGCGGCCTGGTACGGCAGCGTGTACGGCGAGGTGACGAACAGGGTGTCCCGCGGGGTCACCAGGATCCCGTCGACGTACACCCGGGGGTTGCGGGGATCCAGGGCGTCCACCGTCACCGCTTCGGGCGCGGTCCGCTCCCAGCTCAGGCCCAGTTCCTTGGCCACCTCCTGATAGGTGCGCCAGAACGCGGCGTTCCACTGCGCCGCGGTCCGGGTCGACTCTCGGTCCGGGAAGATCCAGCACATGCGCTGCAACATGGGACGCAGCCTGCCGGGCGCCGCTTCAGATCCACCACGGATCCGCTGCGCAGCGGATCTGTAGCGAATCCGTAGCGCCCCCGGCCACGGTGGGGCGATGAGCGCTTCCCGAACCGTCGTGATGGTCGATGCGTACGCCCCGACCCGGCGCCTCGCGCCGGTGTTCCACCAGGCCGGTTACCAGGTGGTCCGGGTGCAGAGCACGCCGGAACCGCCGCTGGTGTACCAGGGCGCGTTCGACTTGTCCCCGTACGCGGCGAACATCGTGCACACCGGCGACCTGGCCGCCACGCTCGCGGCGATCCGCGGGCACGACCCCGTGGCCGTGGTGGCCGGGGGCGAGATCGGCGTGGAGTTCGCCGACCTGCTCGCCGCCGAGCTCGGCCTGCCCGGCAACGGCACCGCGCTGAGCGTCGCCCGCCGCGACAAGTATGTGCAGATCGAGACGTTGCGGGCCGCCGGCCTGCGGGCCACCGGGCAGCTGCTCGTGGAGAACGCGGAGCAGCTGGCCGCCTGGCACGAGGCCCGGGGCGGCCGGATCGTGGTGAAGCCGATCCGTAGTGCGGCCGGCGACGGGGTGCACTTCTGCGCCACGCCGCGGGAGTCGGTCGCCGCGTACCGCAAGATCCTGGGCAGCGAGAACATCTTCTCCCGCCGCAACGAGGCCGTCGTCGCCCAGGAGTACCTGGCCGGCGGCGAGTACGTGGTGGACACGGTCAGCTGCGACGGCGCGCACCAGGTCACCGACATCTGGAAGTACGACAAGCTCACCGCCAACGGCATCGTCGACCTGACCTGCGGCGTCCGGTTGCTGCCCCGGCACGGCGCGGTCCAGCAGGCGCTGGTGCCGTACGCGTTCGCGGTCCTCGAGGCGCTGGGCATCCGCTACGGCGCCGCGCACCTGGAGATCAAGCTGACCCCGCAGGGGCCGTGCCTGGTCGAGGTCGGCGCCCGGATGGCCGGTCTGGACCTGCCCGGCTTCTGCCAGCCCGCGCTGGGTGAGGGCCAGCTGGAGTGGATCGTCGACGCGTACGTGCGCCCGCAGCGCTTCGCCGCCCGGGTCGGCACCGACTACGAGATCAGGAAGCACGTGGTCAGCGCCTGGGCGGTGTCCACGGTGGAGGCGCGGCTCAAGGCGTACCCGCTGATCGGGGTGATCGAGGGCCTGGAGAGCCTCTACGACATCCGCCCGGTGGTGGCCCCGGGAGGCAGGCTGCGGCGCACCGTCGACGACCTGAGCACCCCGCTGATCGTCAACCTGATGCACCCGATCGAGGAGGTCGTCGACCGCGACTTCGGCACGTTCCGCTACCTGGACGGCCCGGCGTTCTACGAGCTGGCCGAGGACAACTGATGCCGGCCCGGCCGCACATCGTGGTCATCCACCGCTGGCGGGCCCGCTACGCCGAGTACGCCCGCTACCTCGACCATCACACGCACACCGTCACCTACGTCGCCACCGAGGTCGGGGCGTCGGCGGTGCCCCCGGAAGCGGCCGCCGTGCTGCTGGTCGACGCGACCGACGACCTGCCCGCCGTGACGGAACGGGTCAAGCAACTGGCCCACGAGTTCGGGCCGCCGGCCGCGATCGTCGCGCTCAAGGAGGACGACCTGCTGGTCGCCGCGCAGCTGCGGCAGGAGTGGGGCTGCGCCGGGTGGACACCGGGGGAGCTGCGCCCCTACCGGGACAAGGTGACGATGAGCGGGATGGTGGCCGGGGCGGGCCTGGCGGTGCCGGCCTTCACGACCGTACGGGAGGCGGCGACCGTCCGCGCCTTCGGTGACCGGTACGGCTGGCCGGTGATCGTCAAACCGCGCACGGGCAGCTCCAGCGCCGGTGTCGTACGCGTGGACGGCCCTGGTGACCTGCGCGAGGTGGATTTCACCGGCCGGCCCCGGCTGATGGCCCAGTCGTTCGACCCGCGCCCGATCCACCACGTGGACGGCTACTTCGACGGCGTGGCGCTCGGCCCGTACCGGGTGTCGCGGTACCTGAACACCTGCCTCGGCTTCCGGGGCGGCACCCCGCTCGGCTCGGTGGAGGAGGACGATCCCGGCCTGGTGCGGGCCGTCGGCGCGTACGCGATGCGGGCGCTGACCGCCCTCTCCGACCGGCCCGTCGTGTTCCACCTGGAGTTGTTCGTCGACCGCGCCACCGGCGAGTGCGCGTTCCTGGAGGTCGGCGCCCGGGCGGGCGGCGCGGAGATCCCGTTCCTGTGGCGTGAGGTGCACGG
>NZ_JBEZGQ010000416.1:0-548 GCF_040650095.1 Actinoplanes sp. NPDC048791
CGCCGCCCGAGCTGGCGCCGTTCGACCCGCTGCGCTGACCGGCGCGCCGGCGCACCGGCTGTCGAGCCCGGCGCGAACCGGCCGAGGCCCTCCCGCGGAGTCGTTGCATCCATGAACGACCACCAGGGCGAAGCCACGCAGCTTCGGCCCTTTTTTGTTGTCCCGCTTCTTCGAAAGGCAATCCCATGAGCATCGACCACCGGACCGTCGACCACAGCTGGCTCGCCGACCTGCGCGCATCCCTGTCGGCCGACTTCGCCACCCAGACCGCCCGGCTGCGAGAACTGACCGAGATCAACGCCGACACCGGCGACCCCGGCGAGGCCCACAACCGGGCCGAACTGCTGGTCGCCACCCGGCGCACCATCGAGCAGATCACCAGCGCCCTGCACCGGATCGCCGAGGGCACCTACGGCGTCTGCCAGAGGTGTGACCGCAACATCCCGGTGGAGCGGCTCGAGGTGCTCCCGCACGCGCGCTTCTGCGTGCCGTGCCAGGAAAGGGTCAACGGATGACGGAGGCGGGGGGGGGGGGGGGGCCCCGGCGCC
>NZ_JBEZGQ010000416.1:558-6933 GCF_040650095.1 Actinoplanes sp. NPDC048791
GTTGCCGTGCCGCCTCGGCGGCACGGCAACCGCAATCCATCAGTGACGAAACGCTACTTCAGCGTGAGGGCAAGGGTGAACGTGAACGCTTTGCCGTTCATGTCGATCGCGGTGGCGGTGACGGTGGCCGCTGTGCGCACCTGGGCCGGCAGAGCGGAGAAGGCCAGGTTGCCGGCGTTGTCCGCGACCGCGCTGCCCAGCACCAGCGAGGTGACCACAGTCTTGGGGACCGGCTTGTTGTTGACCGTCGTCGTGGTGGTGACTTTGTAGGCCTCCGTGAAAGTCACCGTGGTCCCCGGCTTGAGCGAAGTACCGGTGACGTTCAGCTTGCTGCCTGCCGTCAGTGTTGCCGTGGTGGCGAGAAGCTTGCCGGCCGGGTAGGTCCAGAGGCGTTGCACCATCGACGACGGCTTGCTGGCACCGGCGGCGTTGCTCGCCGTCACCGTGTACTTGTAGGTCACGTTGGCGGCTGCGGACGTGTCGGTGTAGCTGAGCCCGGCAGTGGTGGCCAGCTGTACGCCGTCGCGCTGGACCGCGTAGGCGGTCGCGGCACTGGTGCCGGCGTTGACGACCGGAGCCCGCCAGTCCAGCCTGATGGCACCGATCGTTGCGGTGGTGCTGAGCCCGGCCGGTGTGGCGGGCGCCTTGTACGCCAGCTCCTTGTTGCTCCGGGCGGACTCTCCGGCCGGGTTCACCGCCGACACTGTGTAGGCGGGGTTGGCGCCTGCGGGGGCAGTGGTGTCGGTATAGGCGAGCGTGGTGACGCTCGCCAGTAGTGCACCTTCTCGGTAGACCTTGTACGAGACCGGAGTGCCGGACACGGCGGCCTGGGCGACCGGTGCCCGCCAGGTCAGTTTGCTCGTACCGGCCACGGTGAGGGCGGCGAGCGCCGTGGGGGCGGCCGGAACGAGGTAGGCCACCGTCGAGTCGGTGCGGGCGGACTCCCCGGCCGGGTTGATGGCTGACACCGAGTACGCGTGGTTGGTGCCCGCCTGGTCGGTGTAGGTGGGGACGGCTGTGGTGGCTACCGGGACGCCGTCGCGGTAGACCCGGTATCCGCTGGCCTGGTCAGAGATCGCGAGTTTCTCCGGGGCGGTCCAGCGGAGGGCGATCGAGGTGGCCGTGGCGGTGACGACCAGTTTGGTGGGGGCGGCCGGTGTCAGGTACGCGGGCACTCCGGCGCTGGGCCGCGAGAAGGCATCGCCGGCGATGGCAGCCACGGTGTAGGTGTAGTTGGTGGCCGCGGCGATTGTCTTGTCCACGAAGGACACTGTGGTGGTGTTGTCCAGCGCGAGACCGTTGCGATAGATGGCGTACGAGGTCGCGCCGGGGGTGGTGGCGGTCTTCTCGGAGGCGGCCCAGCTGAGCGAGATGGCGGTTCTGCTCGGCACGACGACCAGCTTGACGGGCACGCTCGGGGCCGGGGTGACCGGGCGCGGAGCGGCCGGGGGAGCGCCCGGGGGAGCCGGCAGCAGCGCGGTCAGGTTCAGCAGCCCGGCACCGCTGGCGGCGTCGCGGCCGGCGCTCTCGATGTCGGTGGCGGTACTCTCCAGCGCCGCCCGGGTGCCGGCCTCGGTGCTGCCGGGGTGGGTGGCGCGGTAGAGGGCGGCTGCGGCAGCGACGTGGGGGGTGGCCATCGAGGTGCCCGACTTGTAGCTGTAGTGGCCACCCCGGTCGGTACTGATGATGTTGACGCCGGGTGCCGCGATGTCGGCGGTGCCGCTGGAGTTGCTGAACGCGGCAGTGACGTTCTGCGAATCCGTGGCGGCGACGCCCTCCGCACCCGGCGAGGCACCCGGCCACATCCTGGTGTTGCCCGAGGCCCGGTTGTTGCCGACGGCGGCGACGACCACCACGTTGTGCTCGGTCGCGTACTTGATCGCGCTGTCGTAAGAGGGCGCATAGCCACCACCGATGCTCATCGTGATGACGGTCGCGCGGTGGTCGACGGCGTAGACGATGCCGTCCGACACGCTGGTGGAGGAGCCCTGCCCGGTGGGCCCCAGGACCCGGACCGGGAGGATAGGCACGCCTGGGGCGATACCCGCGACGCCCTTGCCGTTGTTGAAGACGGCGCCGACGGTGCCGGCCACGTGAGTGCCGTGGCCATGGGGATCGGCGCAACCGTTGGTCGATTGCCCGTCGTCGGTGAAGTCGGCACCGATGTCGCAGCGGATCTGGCCCGGGGCGAAGTCCTCGTGGTCGGATCTGATGCCGGTGTCGAGGACCGCGACCAGCTGGCTGCCGGTCGCCACGTAGGCGAAATCGTCGCTGGCCAGCTTGGCGTTGCCCCACTGCTTGGCGCGGTAGGTGTCGTCGGGGGTGGCGAGGACCGCGGCCGGCACTTCGGTGGAGACCTCCACGACACCGGCCATGGCGGCCGCCTTTCGGCGCTCCTGGGCGACGGTGGCGGCTTCCACCTCGATGAACGTGGGGCGTCCGCCCTCGTCCAGCACGGTCGCGATGGTGTCCACCGCGGCACCGTCCTGGGGGCCGGCGACAGCTGCCAGAGGCGTGGAGAAGATGACCGCCCCGAGTGCGGCCAGTACGACACTTCCATACCTGAGGGACATGGAGGAGCTCCTCGGTCGCCGGCCGTCAGGCTTCGCCGGACGTACCGACCCATGCCATCGGCATGCCGGCGCCGAACTCCAGAGAAATCGCCGCGGCCCGGCGGCCGGCTACCGGCCGACGGCGGTGTCGGCGCCGGGGAAAATCGCCGCTTCGGTACGCCGGGACTGGCGTCGTGGGCCGGCAGTGCTGTCCTGGGGCACTTGGGCGAGCTCGTCGGCCAGCCGGTGCATGAGGGCGGCCAGGGTGCCCCGATCGGTGTCGGACCAGCCGTCGAGGGCGTTCTCGAACAGGCGCACGCCGGCCCGGTCGATCGTCTGGAGCCGCTGCCGGCCCTCGTCGGTCGCGGTCAGCAGGACCGCTCGCCGGTCGCCCGGGTCGCTGTGGCGGGTGACGACGCCGCGCTCTTCGAGGCGGTGCACCTGGGGGGTGACCGTCGACTTGTCGACGCCGTGCCAGGAGGCGAGATCCGAGACCCGGACCGGGCCGTGCCGGACGATCATCCGCAGCAGCGTGATGTCGTTGGTGGACAGGGTCTGCGCCGCGGCGCCGAGCAGCGATCGGCGGACGTCGCCGCGATGGGCCCACCACAGCAGGGTGGTGAACGCCTCCTGGACCCGTTCGGCGGGCCGGGTGTCGTCTGGGAGCACGTGCCGGAGATTACCACTAGTTGGTTTGCCCCAACCAACTATGTGCGATATGGTTGGGCTATACCAACTATCGGAGGGTGGCGAGCAGTCGTGGTCACCACGGCAGTCCTGATCCGCAGCACGCAGCCGGCCGGGGAGTCCGTCCACCGCTTGGCGGAGTTCGGCAGTTGTCGCGAGGCCGAGCGCATGGCGGGCCGGCTGTCCGACGCCGGGTTCCCGGTCGAACGGGTCCGCATCGTCGGGACCGGTCTGCGGACCGAGCCGGCGACCGCCCGCCCCGACAAGACCGGCCCCCACAACGCCGGCCCCGACAACGCCGGCGCCGACAGGACCGGCGCCGACAGGACCGGCGCCGACACGACCGGCCGCCACAGGATCCGGGCGGCGCTGCTCGGTGCCGGCCTCGGCGCCTGGCTGGGCCTGCTCACCGGGCTGGTGCTCGGGCTGTTCATCGCCGGGCCGGCCTGGCTGAGCGTGCTGCTGGGCGGCCTGCTGATCGGTGCCTTCCTCGGCGGACTCGTCGGGTTGCTCACCCACTGGGCCGTCGACAAACGGACCGATCACGCCCACTGGGCCGTCGACAAACGGACCGATCACGCCGGCCCGAGCGTGATCCGGGCGCAGCGATTCGCCGTCGAGGTCCACCCGGCCTACGCGGCAGAAGCTGTGCGGGCGCTCGACCCGGCCTGAGCCACCGCGATGCCGGGGGCCGCCGACCGCATCGCGGGGGAGGCCCGGCGCGCCGCGGCGGTTGACACCGCAGGACCCGAGACGACATGTTGATCCTGGAGGCTGACTCATGGAGCTGCAGAGAACCGCACTGCCCGGGACGGGCGTGGCGTACTCGCTCGCCACAGCCGAGGGGCAGCACATCGGCGTGGTGGCTCATCTGAGCGGCCGGCGGGACCTGATCTCCTACGACCCGCAGGACCCCGAACGGGTGCTGCACAGTGTGGCGCTGGACCAGAGCGAGGCCCGGACAGTCGCCCACCTGCTCGACCTCCCGGTCTTTGTGGACCAGGTGACCGCCCTGGCCCGCGGGCTCGACGGCGTGGAAGCCGTGCGCATCCCGGTCCCGGCGGCCTCGCCGTACTGCGGGCGCAGCCTGGGCGACACCCGCGCCCGTACCCGCACCGGCGCTTCCGTCGTGGCGGTGGTCCGCGACGGCCGGGTGATTCCTTCACCCCGGCCTGATTTCGAGTTCCGGCCGGGCGACGGTGTCGTGGCCGTCGGCGACGACGCGGCCACGGCCGCACTGCGGGAACTGCTGATCAACGGCTGACCCGCCGCCCGGTGGGCACCGGACCGATGGACGCGTACGCGCCATCCGCGCGAGACCGCGGGTGGAGGAGGGACGACGCATGCTCGTACTGCTGACGGTTCACCTCATCGCGGCGATGCTCGCGCCGCCCCTGGTGCGGTGGCTGGGGCTGCGCGCGTTCTACGTCCTGGCCCTCGTGCCGGCCGCCGGGCTGGGCTGGGCGCTCACCCACACCGCCGGGATGCGCGACGGAGGTGCGGTCGCCGAGGTGTATCCGTGGGTCGGACAGCTCGGCATCGAGCTGGCCTTCCGGATGACCACGCTGTCCTGGCTGATGGTGCTGCTCGTCGGCGGCGTGGGTGCGCTCGCCCTGGTCTACTGTGCCCGCTACTTCACCGCCGCTGAGCCGGGGCTGGCCCGCTTCGCCGGGGTCTTCGTCGGATTCGCCGGTGCGATGCTCGGCCTGATCGTCTCCGACAACCTGATCGTGCTGTACGTCTTCTGGGAGCTGACCACGGTCTTCTCCTACCTGCTGATCGGCCATGACCCGAGCAGCCGGGCTGCCCGGCGGGCCGCCCTGCAGGCGCTGATCGTCACCACGCTGGGTGGGCTGGCGATGCTGGTGGGCGTCATCATGCTCGGCGAGCACGCCGGCACCTACCGCTGGTCGCAGGTGGTGGGCGCACTGCCGGACGGCGGCTACCTCGCGGTCGCGGTGATCCTGCTGCTGCTCGGCGCCCTCTCCAAGTCGGCGATCTTCCCGTTCAGCTTCTGGCTGCCCGCGGCGATGGCCGCACCGACACCGGTCAGCGCCTATCTGCACGCGGCAGCGATGGTCAAGGCCGGCGTGTTCCTGGTCGCCCTGCTGGGCCCGGCGCTCGCCGATGCCGCGTCCTGGCGTCCGGTGGTGCTGGTCGCCGGCACCGTCACGCTGCTCTTCGGCGGCTGGACGGCGCTGCGTCAGCACGACCTGAAACTGCTGCTCGCGTACGGCACCGTCAGTCAGCTCGGTCTGCTGGTCGTCGTCCTCGGGGCCGGCTTCCGGGACGCGGCGCTGGCCGGGGCCATGATGCTGCTGGCGCACGCGATGTTCAAAGCAGCTCTCTTCTTCGTGGTGGGCATCATCGACCACACCACGGGCACCCGTGACCTGCGCGAGCTCAGCGGCCTGCGGCGTTCGGCCCCGGCGCTGTGGGTGGTCGCCGTCCTCGCCGCGGCCTCGATGGCCGGCGTGCCGCCGCTGGCCGGTTTCATCGGCAAGGAAGCCATCTTCGAGGCGTTCCTCCACGGTGGCCGGTGGGAACAGGTCGTGCTGGCCGGCGTGGTCAGCGGATCCGCGCTGACCGTCGCGTACACGTTGCGTTTTCTCTGGGGTGCCTTCTCCGACAAGCCGGCAGTGGCTCCCCGCACGGTCCATCGGGTGTCCTGGGCCTTTCTCGCGCCGGCGGCGCTGCTGGCGGCCGCCGGCCTCGTGGCCGGGCTGGGCGCCGCGCCGCTCGACGGCCTGCTGGCCGGTTATGCCGACCTCTATCCCGATGAGGGCGGCTACCACCTCGCCGTCTGGCACGGTCTGACGTCGGCGCTGGCATTGTCCGCGCTGGTGCTGGCCGGGGGCGGGGCCGTGTTCGGGCTGACCCTGCGGACCCGGTGGTGGCGGCGGCTGCGGCTGCCGGTGGACGGAGCCACCGGCTACGAACGGTCGGCCGACGGGTTGGGCCGGCTCGCGGTCGAGGTCACCGGGGCCACCCAGCGCGGCTCGCTACCGGTCTATCTGGGCACCATCCTGCTCGTGCTCGTCGTGCTGGGCGGCGGTGCCCTGGTGGCCGGCGGGCCCTGGGCCGGCCCGGTCGACCAGTGGGACAACCCGCTGCAGCTGGTCCCGGCGGTCGTGCA
>NZ_JBEZGQ010000417.1:0-6910 GCF_040650095.1 Actinoplanes sp. NPDC048791
CCCGGCCCGGGGGCGTCGCTTCCGGCGCGCGGCGGCCGCTCTTTTTCCGGGTACGGCGGGAGCTGATGCGCTGTCAGCGAACACCTGCCCGAGCGGGAAGCTGATGCGCATGCGACCGGTTAGGTTGGTCGTACGACGGACAACCTGCCGGCCGGATAGCTCGGCCGACACAGTCAGCTGTGAAGGGCTGCCATGACCGATCTGCACATCCCTGCGAGCCCCACCCTGCGTGGTGGTGACTCCATCAGTGGCAACCTCGACGACTCGGTCTACAACCGCCTGCTGCGGGAGCGGATCATCTTCCTCGGCAGCGAAGTGACCGACCAGGTTGCCAATCGCATCTGCGCGCAGTTGCTCCTGCTCTCCGCGGAGGACCCGGACCGCGACATCAATCTCTGGATCAACTCGCCGGGTGGTTCGGTGTACTCCGGCATGGCGATCTACGACACGATGCAGTTCATCGACAACGACGTCTCCACCGTGGCCATGGGCATGGCCGCGTCGATGGGTCAGTTGCTGCTCTGCGCCGGCACCAAGGGCAAGCGCTACGCGCTCCCGCACGCGCGGATCATGATGCACCAGCCGTCGGGCGGCATGGGCGGCACCGCCGCCGACATCGCCATCCAGGCCGAGCAGATGCTCTACACCAAGCGCATGTTCCAGGAGCGGGTGTCTTTCCACACCGGCCAGGACCAGGCGCAGATCGAGGCCGACTCCGACCGGGACCGCTGGTTCACGGCCGAGGAGGCGAAGAACTACGGCTTCATCGACAAGGTGATCACCGGGGCCACTCAGGTTCCCGAGGGCGCCGGAACGCTGAACTGAGGAGCTGCACCATGACTGACCTGACCATGCCCTCCGGGTTCGCTCCGGTGCACAACCGCTACGTCCTGCCCTCGTTCGTCGAGCGCACGTCGTACGGCGTGAAGGAGTCGAACCCGTACAACAAGATGTTCGAGGACCGGATCATCTTCCTCGGCGTGCAGGTGGACGACGCGTCGGCCAACGACGTGATGGCCCAGCTGCTGACGCTGGAGAGCGCCGACCCGGACCGCGACATCCTGATGTACATCAACTCGCCCGGTGGCTCGTTCACCGCCATGACGGCGATCTACGACACCATGCAGTACGTCCGCCCGGACATCAGCACGGTCTGCCTGGGCCAGGCGGCCAGCGCGGCCGCCGTGCTGCTGGCCGGCGGCACCCCCGGCAAGCGGATGGCGCTCCCGCACTCGCGGATCATCATCCACCAGCCGGCCACCGAGGGCGGCTACGGCCAGGGCTCGGACATCGAGATCCAGGCCCGCGAGATCCTGCGGATGCGCAGCCAGATGGAGGAGATGATCTCCCGCCACTCCGGCCGCACCACCGACCAGGTCCGCAAGGACGTCGACCGCGACAAGATCATGACCGCGGCCGAGGCCAAGGAGTACGGCTTGGTCGACACGGTTCTGGCCACCCGAAAGAAGAGCCTGCAGGGCGTCGGCGCGGGCAGCTGACACGCGGTGTCGGGGGTCGGTCGGCTCACGCTAGACTGACTGACCCCTGACACGCCCGTTTTGGGGGGTCGGAGAACGGCCCCACAGCGGGTAACGTCAAGCCAGCAACCTCAGTAACGCGGGCCGGCAGACGATGAACTCTGTAGGACGTGGTTCGGCAACGAGGAAATTCATCCTCAGGCCAGGGGCCGGCAGCAGCCGGCCGATGAGCGCAGGGAGAACGTAGGTGGCACGGATCGGCGACGGTGGCGACCTACTGAAGTGCTCCTTCTGTGGGAAGTCCCAGAAGCAGGTCAAGAAGCTCATCGCGGGCCCTGGTGTCTACATCTGCGACGAGTGCATCGACCTCTGCAACGAGATCATTGAGGAAGAGCTGGCCGAAACCGGCGAGGTGAAGTGGGAAGAGCTTCCCAAGCCGATGGAGATCTGCCAGTTCCTCGACACCTACGTGGTGGGGCAGGAGCAGGCCAAGAAGGCCCTCTC
This sequence comes from Actinoplanes sp. NPDC048791, assembly GCF_040650095.1. Taxonomy (NCBI): domain Bacteria; kingdom Bacillati; phylum Actinomycetota; class Actinomycetes; order Micromonosporales; family Micromonosporaceae; genus Actinoplanes; species Actinoplanes sp. NPDC048791. The sequence continues at coordinate 1,983 of NZ_JBEZGQ010000417.1, forward strand.
GGTAGCTGTCTACAACCACTACAAGAGGATTCAGGCCGAGTCGGCCGGCGCGCCCGGGGGTGGCAGCGACGTCGAGGTGGCCAAGTCCAACATCATGCTCATCGGCCCCACCGGCTGCGGTAAGACCCACCTGGCGCAGACGCTGGCCCGGATGCTCAACGTGCCGTTCGCCATCGCGGACGCCACGGCGCTGACCGAGGCGGGCTACGTGGGCGAGGATGTGGAGAACATCCTGCTCAAGCTCATCCAGGCCGCCGACTACGACGTCAAGCGCGCCGAGCAGGGCATCATCTACATCGACGAGGTCGACAAGATCGCCCGCAAGAGCGAGAACCCGTCGATCACCCGGGATGTCTCCGGCGAGGGTGTGCAGCAGGCCCTGCTGAAGATCCTCGAGGGTACGGTCGCGAACGTCCCGCCGCAGGGCGGCCGTAAGCACCCGCACCAGGAGTTCATCCAGATCGACACCACCAACGTGCTGTTCATCGTGGGTGGCGCGTTCGCCGGCCTGGACCGGATCATCGAGTCGCGGGTCGGTCAGGGCGGTGTCGGCTTCGGTGCGCACCTGCGTTCGGTCTCCGAGCGCAACACCGACGACATCTTCAGCAAGGTGATGCCGGAGGACATGCTGAAGTTCGGGCTGATCCCCGAGTTCATCGGCCGTCTCCCGGTGATCACCACGGTCCGCAACCTCGACCGCGAAGCGCTGATCAAGATCCTCACCGAGCCCCGCAACGCGTACGTGAAGCAGTACCAGCGTCTCTTCGAGCTGGACGGCGTGGAGCTGGAGTTCGACACCGGTGCTCTCGAGGCGATCGCCGACCAGGCGATGCTGCGTGGCACCGGCGCCCGCGGCCTCCGCGCGATCATGGAGGAAGTCCTCCAGACGGTCATGTACGAGGTCCCGAGCAACCCCGACGCGGCCCGGGTGCTCATCACCCGCGAGGTCGTGGTGGAGAACGTCATCCCGACGATCGTCCCCCGCGAGTTCGTGGGCCGTCGCGCCCGCCGCGAACGCGAGGAGAAGTCGGCCTGACGGCTCAGCAAGGACTGCCGGAGATCCTGGCCGGGATCGAGCATCACGAACGATTCCCGGCCGATCCCTGGCTCGAGCTGGTACCACCACCGTCGCCCCAGCGGGCGGCGGTGGTGTCGTTTCCGGGTCACGTCGTCGTGGCCGCCGACATCGACCGCTTCTGGCTCGACTCATACCTCGGCACCGGCGACGACCTGTCCATGCCACTCTCCGCAACGTTCCTCGGCGCGCTCGAGGAACGCCTGCGCCTGTCGGCCGGCAACATCGACGCGGTGCTGCTGGCCCCGCCCGCGGCCGGACCGCCCTCAGTCGAGCTCTCCCTGATCGAGGACAGCAACCACCCCCGGGTGGTGCGCGCCCGCCGTTACCGCACCGAGGTACGGGTCTGGACGTGCGGGCCGGGGGTGCTGGTCCTCGGCCGGGGACTGGGCGGACGGTGGGAGGCCGCGGTCGAGGTCGAGCCCGGCGCCCGCAACGGGGGAGTAGGCCGAGCCCTGGCGGCAGCGGCGCGCCACGTCGTGCCCGAGGGCCGGCCGGTCTGGGCTCAGGTCGCACCCGGCAACGCGTCGAGCCTGCGGGCCTTCCTCGCCGCCGGGTATGCGCCCGTGGGGGCCGAGGTGCTGCTGATGTCGCCCGGCCACTGAGCGTCGAGCTTGCGGGCTCTCCTCGCCGCCGGGCGTGCTGATGTCGCCCGGCCACCGAGCGTCGAGCGTGTGGGCCTTCCTCGCCGCCGGGCGTGCTGGGCCCGGCCACCGAGCGTCGAGCCTGCGGGCCTTCCTCGCCGCCGGGTATGCGCCCGTGAGGGCCGAGGTGCTGCTGGTGCCGCCTGGCCACTGATGTCTGCGGCCCGCGGGACGGGGCTCTGCGCCGTACCCTTGCAGTCATGCGTGTCGCCGTTTGCCAGCTCAATGCTCGCGACGATCGGGCGGCCAATCTGGCCGCCGCCCGCGAGTTGCTGGGCCGCGCGGCCGCGGCCGGCGCGGACCTGGCGGTCCTGCCCGAATACGTCGACTATCTCGGCCGGTCCGCCGGCCTGCCCAAGCCCGAGCCGATCGACGGCGAATTCGCCGCGTTCTTCGCCGGCGCGGCCCGCGAGCTGGGCATCTGGGTGCACGCGGGCTCGTTCCACGAGGCCGGCCCGGACCCGGACCGCACCTACAACACCTCGCTGATCTTCAACCGGACCGGCGAGCTCGCGGCGACCTATCGCAAGATCCACCTGTACGACGTGGAGATCCCCGGCCGGGTGTCCTACCAGGAATCCCGCTCGGTGGCGCCCGGCGAGGAAACCGTGGTGACCGACATCGAAGGGGTCCGGACGGGCCTGTCGATCTGCTACGACCTGCGTTTCCCGGAGCTGTACCGGCGGCTGGCGGTGCAGGGCGAAGCCAAGGTGATCATCGTGCCGGCGGCATTCATGATGCACACCGGACGCGACCACTGGGAGGTGCTGCTGCGCGCCCGGGCGATCGAGAACCAGTGCTACGTGGTCGCGGCCGGCCAGATCGGCGACCACGACCCCGGCCGTACGTGCTTCGGCCGCAGCATGATCATCGACCCCTGGGGGACGGTGGTGGCCCAGGCGCCGGACACGGTGGGCATCGTGACGGCGGACCTCGACCTGGAACGCCTCAACGAGATCCGGACCGAGCTACCAAGCCTGGCCAACCGCCGGCTCTGACCCCTGCCATTTCGGTGATCATGGGAGTCCCGAAGCTCGGGATTCGGCGTTACGTAGCTGGGTTCGCGGGATTGACAGTATTGCGGCTGCGCGGCGTGGTCGCGTTCTGGCGGTGAGTGGGCATCGTGCCTGCTCACTCGGCTGCCGGGGGAGGATCTTAGGCTTTCATCGGTGTCTGGATCGGGGTCCTTTATTCCGCACTCGGATGCCGGTTTGCGGCAGGCAGCAGGTCACTGCCGCAATCCCGAGTAGTGGTTTTGATAGTGATTACTTCACCCCGCGGGGTGCGGCGGCGCTGTCCCTTGCACTCACCCGACAGTGGCCAGGGAGCCGCCACCGACCGTGGGGCTGCTGACCCTTCGCCGCTGTTCTGCGATCGACCGCTGGACCCGCCCCTGCCGACGGGAGGTTGCTGACCCGGGCGTTCCCGGCGGCTGGTTGTTGGACCCGCCACTCCACCGGAAGATTGCTGGACCCGTGAGCAGTGGCGGCCGTTGTTGGATCCTCGGATGTTGGTAGGCGCGGGCTGTCCCAGCGTTCCCGTCGGGTGTTTGCTGGACCCGCGAGCCCCGGTCGGCGATTGCCGGAGCCGTGGATGTCGGTAGGTAGCTGCTGCCCCAGCTCCCTCCGGGCATTTGCTGGACCGCCAGTCCCGCTGGCGATCGTTGGACCCTCGGATGTTGCGCCAGCACCCCTCGGACGTTGCGCCGGCACCCGTCGGGCGTTTCTCAGAGCCGCCAGTCCCGGCGGTCGAGTGCTGCTCAGGCACTTACGCGGGCCACTTGCTGGACCCGCGGGTCGCGGCGGCCAATCTGCGAACCCTCGGATGTAGGTGGGCGAGTGCTGCCCGGTGCTACTACGAGGTGATCGCTGGACCGGCCGCCCCCTGATGAGGTAGCTGTTGGACCCCAGCTCCTACAGAGAAGCGGCATGCTGGGACCGCAACTTCTTGTGGGCGGCTGTTCGACCCCGTCGTTCCGGTGGGGCGGCTGTTAGCCCGCGACCGCTGGCCGACCTGCGCGACGCGCTGCCCGATTCGGGCCGGGCCCACCTGGTGGAGCTCGTCCGCCTACTGGGGTGTGAGACCGTCGCCCGCACGAGCCTGAGCACCGACGCGCGCACCGACGAGGCGCTCACCAGCATCACCTTGGCACTCCGGGCGGGGCGATTTCAGGCCCGCCACTCCCGGCGGTTGACTGGTGGAGCCGACATCCGGTTGTTCCGGCAACGCTTCGCTGATCCTCACCAGCTGGCTCAGCTTCGCCCAATCCTCGTCAGCTTGTGGACGACGGCCGCTCCGGCTCGGGCATGACGGCCGTCGTCTTCGCGACGCGAGCTCATCGAGGCCTCGTCCTGGACGTTCAGAAGGCTTGCACCAGGTAGCTCAGGACCGCGACGCAGACCAGCGCACCGCCGATGAGCAGCATCGCTCCGCCCATCCGGGTCGGTCCACGCTGGACCAGCCGGTGTACCGAGACGACCACCGCGGCCAGCACCAGGACGCCGATGATCACCTGTGTCAGCGGCGCCAACAGATTGAACAGCGCGTCGGCGGCGAGCACCGGGGGATGGGCCATGACTGCCACTCTGGCACGGTGTCGCACCTGATGGCGGGATGGGCACTCCCGTCGATTTGCGTTTCGGGTGGGGCGTCGCGTAACTTTCTCTCTGCCCGAGGGGAACCCGGACGGAACGGCACGAAGGTGACCGATCCGGCGGTAACTTGGGGGCAGCTGAAGGAAGGCGCTATGCTTACCGACAGCACCGGGCGATGCAGGCCAGACCGGGAAACCGGAGTTGCGCCAGCGAGACCGACCGGGTAAAGTACAACAGCCGGCAGGAGCCGGGCGGATGGATCGCTAAGCGATCATCGGCCGGTCTGCAAGGCCACCCGACGACACTCACACCTTCTGGGGTGAGCGTCAGCGCGGGAAACATTCGGGCGGTGCCACGAAGGTCTTCGGATCTTCCAAGACTCAGGTCTTGCGCTGGCGAAGCCGACCGGGTAAGTTTGAGCGGTTGCCCCGAAACGGGTTCCGGTAGGAACGTGGTTCGGTGTGTGGTTGTTCTTTGAGAACTCAACAGGGTGCTAGATAAGCCAGTGCCATGAGTAATACCTCGGCTTTAGGTCGAGGGTTCTTCTGGCAGCAAGTTTTTGATTGTTGCTGGGATGATTTTCCACAGATTTTGTTGGAGAGTTTGATCCTGGCT
>NZ_JBEZGQ010000418.1:0-6909 GCF_040650095.1 Actinoplanes sp. NPDC048791
CGGCGCGCGAGCGCCTGCCGCCGACCCAAACCGGGACTGTCCCGGCGCTCGCTCGAGCCCGGTTCGATGGCACCCGCCGGCCTAAACCCCGGGACCCTGACCCTGAGTCACTTCCTCGTCCTTGCCCGCAGAGCAGATCCCCCATCCGGCAGCACCCGGGCAGCATTCTGTGCGTCGACGGGCACGCTCCGGATGGCTTACTGTCCAGGGCGGCGGATGCAGTTACTTTTGAATCAGGCGACAAAAGTTTGTGGTGATCATCGAGAAGGTATGGACGAGCCCACCGGAAGGGCCCTAGTGTGACGGTCGTGACACCGTCCCGTTTCGGCGGTGTGAACGGCCGGAGGTGCCCGTGCATGTCGTCGACGCCCCCCATTTGCGCTTGTTGCGCTTGTTGCGGGACGAGGGTCCGATCTCTCGGGCCGAGCTCGGTGATCGGCTCGATCTGACCCGTCCCCGACTGCTCGCCGAGGTTGAGCGGCTCGTCGCCGCGGGCTACATCGCGGAGGCCGGGATGGCCGCTTCGCGGGGTGGCCGGCGTTCCACTCTTGTCGAGTTGCAGCCGCGACTCCGGTTCGCCGCTGTTGATCTCGGCGCCAGCTCCATCGATGTCGAGGTGACCAACGGGCGGCTCGAGCCCGTCGCGGCGTACCGCGAAAGCGCTGACATCCGGTCCGGACCGAAAGTCATCCTGCACCGGGTCAATGAGCTGCTCGCCAAGGCCCGCACCGACGGTGCTTTCGACCGGCTCGATGCCGTCGGCATCGGGGTGCCCGGGCCGGTGAGTTTCCGGGACGGGGTGCCGGTGTCGCCGCCGATCATGCCCGGCTGGGACCGGTACCCGGTGCGTGAGCTGCTCGCCCGCGAGCACGGGTGCCCGGCCGTCGTGGACAACGACGTCAACATCATGGCCATCGGGGAGCGGCACGGCGGGGTCGCCCACTCTGTGGACGACTTCCTCTTCGTCAAGATCGGTACGGGCATAGGCTGCGGCATCCACCTCGGCGGTGGTGTCTACCGGGGTGTCGACGGCTGCGCGGGCGACATCGGCCACATCCAGGTCGACGCGCACGGGCCGATGTGTTCCTGCGGCAACGCCGGTTGCCTCGAGGCACTGTTCAGCGGGGCCGCCCTGGCTCGCGATGCCGGTGCGGCGGCCCGCAGCGGCGAGTCCCCGGCGCTGGCCGAGCGGTTCGAGGCCAACGGCGAGATCGGCGCCCGGGATGTGGCCGACGGCGCCGCGGAGGGCGACGTCACCTGCATCCGGTTGATCCGCGACGGTGGTCGCCGGGTCGGTGCGACGCTGGCCACGCTGGTGAGCTTCGCGAACCCGTCGATGATCGTCATCGGGGGCGGGCTCGCCCAGCTCGGTCACATCCTGCTCGCCGAGATCCGCAGCGTGGTCTACCGGCGCTCGCTACCGCTGGCCACCGGCAACCTGCCGGTGGTGCTCAGCGAGCTCGGCGCCCGCGCGGGCGTGAGCGGCGCGGCCGTCCTGGCCAGCGACACGGCCTTCGAGCAGGCGTCATGACCGCCCCCGAACCGGCCCGCGACGACCGGCCCACCGCAGTCCCGGCGCCGGAAACCCCGGCCACCGGAAGCCCGGCCACCGGGCCGGCCAACGGCACGTCTGCCGGAAGCAAGGCATCGGCAGCCAACGAGGCCGCCGGCTCGGCAAATGGCACGCCCGCCGGAAGCACGCCCGGCGGAAGCGCGGCGACCGGAAGCACGGCCGCTGGAAGCGCAGCGACCGGAAGCACGGCCGCAGAAAGCTCGCCCGCAACCGCCACCGAGCAGCGCGAACGCGACGGCGTCGGCGAGGTAGTCCTCCGCCTGGACGGCGTGGTCAAGACCTTCCCCGGCGTCCGCGCCCTCGACGGCGTCCAGCTCGAGGTCCGGGCCGGCGAAGTCCACTGCCTGCTCGGCCAGAACGGCGCCGGCAAGTCCACGCTCATCAAGGTGCTCGCCGGCGTCCACCACGCCGACGAGGGCAGCATCACCTGGCTGGGGGAGCCCTTCGCCCCGGCCAGCCCCCAGGCCGCCATGCGGGCCGGGATCGCCACCATCTACCAGGAGCTGGACCTCGTCGACGATCTCTCCGTCGCCGAGAACGCCTTCCTGGGGCACGAGGAGAGCCGCGCCGGTTTCCTGCGGCGGGGGTCCACCGCGCACCGTACGAGGCAGATCCTGGCCCGGCTCGGCCATGAGCACATCTCGCCACGCCGCCTGGTGCGGTCGCTGCCCGCGGCCGGCAAGCAGATCGTCAGCATGGCCCGTGCGCTCTCGCACGACGCCCGGCTGATCGTCATGGACGAGCCCAGCGCTGTGCTTGCTCATGACGAGGTCGAGAACCTCTTCCGGATCATCCGCGAGCTGACCGCGCAGGGCATCGCGGTCATCTACATCTCGCACCGGCTGGAGGAGATCCGCGACATCGGCGACCGGGTCACCGTGCTCAAGGACGGCCGGACCACCGCCGCCAATCTGCCCGCCCGCAGCACGCCCACGCGGGAGCTGGTCAGCCGGATGACCGGTCGGACCATCGAGTACGTCTTCCCGCCGCGCGAGGTCAAGACCGGCACCACGCCACTGTTGCAGGTGGAGGGGCTGACCCGGGCCGGGGAGTTCGCCGATGCGTCGCTGACCGTCAAGGCGGGGGAGATCGTCGGGATCGCCGGGCTGGTCGGGTCGGGGCGTTCGGAGCTGCTGGAGACGATTTTCGGGGCCCGGCGGGCGGACAGCGGCACTGTCACGCTCAACGGTAAGCGGATCACGTCGATCGGGGCCGCGGTCCGGGCCGGCATGGGCATGGCCCCGGAGGAGCGCAAGAGCCAGGCTCTGCTGCTGGACGAGCCGATCTACCGGAACATGACGCTGGCCACCTTCAGCGGTTACGCGCGCGGTGGTTTCACCGATGTCGACAAGGAACGTTCGGCCTCGGCCGAGACCGCCGATGCGCTGGAGTTGCGTCCGCGGGACGTGAGCCGGCCGGTGCGCACGCTCTCCGGCGGCAACCAGCAGAAGGTCGTCGTCGGGCGGTGGCTGCTCGGCGGGACCAAGCTGTTGCTGCTCGATGAGCCGACCCGGGGCGTGGACGTCGGCGCGCGGGCCGAGCTCTACCAGGTCATTGCGGATCTCGCCGCCCGTGGGGTGGGTGTGCTGCTGGTCTCCAGCGAGGTCCCCGAAGTGCTCGGTCTGGCTGACCGGGTGCTGGTCATGCGCGAGGGGCACCTGATCCACGAGGCGCCCGCGAGCGAGATCGACGAAGCCACTGTTCTTGATCTCGTCATGGCGGGATCTCTGATGGAAGGGGAGCCGGCATGACCGATCAGACGACCAAGGCGAGCCTGCCGGCGCAGAGTCCGCCGGTTGAGCCGCCACCGCCCGCGACCGGCCAGGCCCGGTCGCGCGGCAACTGGTTCAAGGGCGACGGCGCCGAGCCGCTGCGCCGCAACCTCGGCCTCATCGGGGTGCTGGTGATCCTGGTGATCATCGGTGCGGTCACCCGGCCCGAGCTGTACGGCGACGCCACCTGGGTCAAGAACAACACCTTCACGATCCTGCAGCAGGCGTCCGCGATCGGTGTGGTCACCGTCGGCATGACGTTCGTGATCATCGGTGGTGGCATCGACCTGTCGGTGGGCGCGATCATCGCGGTGGCCGGCGTCTGGTCCACCACACTGGCGACGCAGAGCTACGGCACCCTGGGCATGATCTTCACCGCCCTGGTGGTCGGCATCGTGGTCGGGCTGATCAACGGCGTGCTCATCTCGTACGGCCGGTTGGTGCCCTTCATCGCGACGCTGGCCATGATGGTCGCGGCCCGCGGTGTGGCGGCGCAGATCTCCGGCAAGCAGACCCAGGTGTCGGCGAACACCACCATCAACTCCATCGCCAGCACCCGGTGGCTCGGCATCCCGGTGCTGGTCTACATCCTGGCGCTGGTCGTGGCCGCGGGCTGGGTGCTGCTGAACCGCACCACCTTCGGTCGCCGCACGGTGGCCGTCGGCGGCAACCCGGAGGCGGCCCGGCTGGCGGGCATCAACGTCAAGTTCCACACCGTGCTGCTGTACGCGTTGTCCGGCCTCTGCTGCGGCATCGCGGCGATCATGTTGACGTCCCAGGCGACCAGTGCTCAGGCCGCCATGGCGAACCTGTACGAACTGGACGCGATCGCCGCGGCGATCATCGGTGGCACGCTGCTCAGTGGCGGCCGCGGCACCATCATCGGCGCGCTGTTCGGCGTGCTGGTGTTCTCCACCATCACCAACCTTTTTGCGATCAACAATCTCTCCACCGAGGCCCAGAACATGGTCAAGGGCGCCATCATCGTCGCGGCCGTGCTGGTCCAGCAGTTCCGTTACAAGTCACTCACTCAACTCCTGGGTCGTACCAAGAGCTGACCTACCCCACAAACCCCACGGCGACCGGTGACGGCCGCCCGGTCACCCCTGGAGAAAACATGTCGAACTTGTCCCGCCGCCGCATCCTCCTCGGTGGCGCCGCGGTCGGCGCCGGCGCCCTGCTCACCGCCTGCACCAGCAACACGCCGGAGGAGAACACCCAGGTCAACACCGGCAACGAGGACTCCAACCCGAACGCCGCCCCGGGCACCAAGGTGGTCATCGGCTTCTCCGCGCCGGCCGCCGACCACGGCTGGATCGCGGCCATCACCAACAACGCCAAGGCGCAGGCCCAGGCGTACAAGGACGTGGAGCTGCGCGCCGTCGAGGCCGGTGCGGACGCCGCGACCCAGCGGGCCGCCCTGGCCACCCTGATCGCGCAGAAGCCGAACGTGCTGGTGATGCTGCCGCACGACGGCAAGGAGCTCAACGCCACCGGCCTGGAGGCCATGAAGGCCGGCATCCCGGTGGTCAACCTGGACCGGGCCTTCCCGGACCGGGCGGCGTACCGGCTGCAGATCAAGGGTGACAACTTCGGTATGGGCATCGCCGCCGGGACCTACATCGGGCAGCAGCTCAAGGCCAAGGGCGTCACCAACCCGATCATCGGCGAGATCCCCGGCATCGACTCGCTGGAGCTGACCCAGGAGCGGTCGAAGGGCTTCGTCGAGGCGCTGGCGTCCTTCGGCTTCAAGGTCGCCAACCGGCGGCCGGCGGACTTCACCGCCGACGGTGGCCAGCGGGCCGCGACCGACCTGCTGCAGGCCCTGCCGAAGATCGACGCCATCTGGAACCACGACGACGACCAGGGCATCGGCGTGCTCGCGGCGATCAACCAGGCCAGCCGCAAGGAGTTCTTCATGGTCGGCGGCGCGGGCTCGAAGGCGGCCATGGACGCGATCGCCGCCGACAACGGCCCCCTCAAGGCGACGGTGACCTACAGCCCGTCGATGGCTTCGTCGGCCATCTCGCTGGCCCGGTTGATCGGCCAGAACAAGGGCATGTCGGACCTGGTGGAGCTCCAGGTGCCCAAGGAGATCACCCTCGCCTCCGAAACGATCACCAAGGAGAACGCCGCCCAGTACGCCAAGCTCGGCTTCTGAGCGGTCCGTCCACTTCGGCGTAGAAGGAGATCACATGGGGCAGCTGCGGGTCGGCATGGTCGGGTACGCGTTCATGGGCGCCGCGCATTCACAGGCATGGCGCACCGTGAACCACGCCTTCGACCTGCCGCTGTCGGCACGGATGTCGGTCGTGTGCGGCCGCGACGAGGACAAGGTCGCGGCCGCGGCGGTCAAGCTCGGCTGGGAGGGGCACGCCACCGACTGGCGCGCGGTCGTCGAGCGTGACGACATCGACCTGGTCGACATCTGCACGCCGGGCGACACCCACCGCGAGATCGCGCTGGCCGCGCTGGCCGCGGGCAAGCACGTGCTGTGCGAGAAACCCCTGGCCAATTCGGTGGCCGAGGCCCGGGAGATGGCCGCGGCCGCGGCCCAGGCCCAGACCCGGGGGGTACGGGCGATGTGCGCGTTCAACTATCGCCGGGTCCCGGCGGTGGCGCTGATGCGGCAGCTCGTGGCCGACGGCCGGATCGGCACCATCCGTCACGTGCGGGCGGTCTACCTCCAGGACTGGATCGTGGACCCGGAGTTCCCGCTGGTGTGGCGGCTGCGCCGGGACGTGGCCGGCTCGGGCGCGCTGGGCGACATCGGTGCCCACATCGTCGACCTGACCCAGTACGTCACGGGCCAGTCGATCACCGGGGTGAGCGCACTGACCGAGACCTTCGTGAAGGAGCGGCCGCTGCCCACCGCGGCGGCCGGGCTGTCGGCGGAGGGCAACGGCAGTTCGGGCCGCGGTCAGGTGACCGTGGACGACGCGGCGCTGTTCCTGGCCCGGCTGGACGGGGGAGCGGTGGCCACGTACGAGGCGACCCGCTTCGCCACCGGCCGCAAGAACGGGCTGCGGGTGGAGCTGAACGGCTCGCTGGGTTCGCTGGTGTTCGACTTCGAGCGGATGAACGAGCTGCAGTTCTACGACGCCGCGCTGCCCAGCGCGGAGCAGGGCTTCAGCCGGATCCTGGTGACCGAGCCGGACCACCCGTACATGGCGGCGTGGTGGCCGGCGGGTCACCCGATCGGTTACGAGCACACCTTCACCCACGAGATGCGGGACCTGATCGAGGCGATCGCCACCGGACAGGACCCGACGCCCTCGTTCGCCGACGCGTTGCAGGTGCAGCTCGTCCTCGACGCGGTGGAGCGCTCGGCTGCCGCGTCGTCCTGGGTGGACGTGGAGGCCGTGCTGGCTGGTGTGTGACCCAGACCTCCGCCGTACGCCGCGAGGGACGAACCGGTTGCGCCCCGGCTCGTCGGGCGGGCGGCGGAGCGGCTGTCCGGCATCGACCGTCCGGGTTCCCGGCACCTTCATCTCGGCCCGCAGCCGCAGCAGCTCACCCGGCTTGATCTCCTCGACCCGCCACCAGTCCAGCGCCTCGCCGACC
>NZ_JBEZGQ010000419.1:0-6892 GCF_040650095.1 Actinoplanes sp. NPDC048791
CGTTCCCATTAAGGCTTCTTTATGGAAAGCCTCGTTACGTTTCCCGCTGTCCGAACCGCACGACACGTTGGGAGACCAAGACGATGCGCAGGTCCATCGCTTATCCGCTGGTGGCACTCGGAGCACTCGGCTCGACGCTGGTCGGTGCGGCGCCCGCCCTCGCGCACGGCTACGTCTCCGCCCCGCCCAGCCGGCAGGCGCTGTGCGCGTCCGGCGCGGTCGCCAACTGCGGGCAGATCCAGTTCGAGCCGCAGAGCGTCGAGGGCCCCAAGGGCCTGCGGTCCTGTGACGGCGGGGTGGCCGGCTTCTCGGTGCTCTCCGACGAGAGCCGCAACTGGCCGGCCAAGGCGGTCGGTTCCACGGTCACCTTCACCTGGGTGATGACGGCCCGGCACCGCACCAGCAACTGGGAATACTTCATCGGTGACAAGAAGGTCGCGACCGTCGACGGCGGCAACGCGCAGCCCGATGCGGTGGTCACCCACAACATCAACCTGAGCGCGTTCCCCGGCAAGCAGAAGGTGCTGGCGGTCTGGAACATCGGTGACACGGCGAACGCCTTCTACAGCTGCATCGACCTCAACGTGGGCGGCGGCGGCGGCTCCGGGGGCACGACGCCACCGACCACCAAGCCGACCACGGCGCCGACCACCGCCGCGCCGACCACTGCTCCGACTGCGGCTCCCACCGCCACCACCACCAAGGCTCCCGCTGTCCCGATCGCCGAGGACGGTAAGAAGTGGGCGCCGGGCGTCGCGTACCGCACCGGCGACAAGGTGACCTACGAGGGCAAGACCTACCAGTGCCGGCAGTCGCACTCGTCGATCCGCAGCTGGGAGCCGTCCATCTACACCCTCGCCCTCTGGCTGCCGCTGTGAAGTACCGCTACGCGACAGTCCTGATGGCGGGCGCCCTGCTGCTCGGCGCCTGCGGCACTGCCAAGGAGGCGCCGGTGACCGAGGTCGCGGCCCAGGCGGCGGTGCAGGCCGAAGGCGGCCACAACGCCACCGACGTGATGTACCTGCAGATGATGGTCGCGCACCACGAGCAGGGCCTGGAAATGGTCCGCCTGGCCGAGAAGCGCGCCGGGCGCACCGAAATCCGCACCCTGGCCAAGGCGATCGACGTCACCCAGGCCGACGAGGTCAAGCTGATGACCGGCTGGCTGGAGCAGTGGTCGGCACCGACCAAGGTGGACCACGCGCCCAGCGCCCACGCCGACCACGGTGGCCTCCCGGCCACGGGCGACGAGGAGATCGCGGCGCTGAAGGACGCCAAGGGCACGGCCTTCGAGACGGCGTTCCTGAACCTGTTCGTCGCCCACCAGCACAACGCGGTGGAGATGGCCCAGCTGGAGATGACCAAGGGCAGCAACGCCGAGGCCAAGGCGTTCGCGGACCGGGTCAAGGCCTCCCGGGCCGATCAGATCAAGCAGATGCTCCAGCTCATGAACAGCTGAGGCACCCGAGAACCAGCGGCGGTCCACCTGGCGGGGTGGGCCGCCGCTTCGCGTTCAGGAAGTGATGTCCTTGCGGGTGAAGCGGTAGAACGCCAGGGACCAGAAGATCGTCGCGTAGCAGACCGCCGAGATGGCCCCCTTCACCACGTCGTCCGTCTGCATCGGGGTCGACAGCAGGCCCAGCCAGGCGTCGCTGTAGTGGGTCGGCAGGAAGTCGCGGATCGAGCCCAGCGCCGTGATCTGGTCGAGGATGCCGGACAGGATCCAGAGCAGCACCGCGCCGCCCACCGCGCCCAGGGCCGCGTCCGTCAGGACCGACAGCAGGAACGCCAGGCCGGCCACCACCAGCAGGACCACGGCCAGGTAGCCGAGGATCGCCAGCAGGCGCAGCACGCCCTCACCGGCCGGGATCTCCGCCGCCACCGTGCTGCCCAGCGGATGCCAGCCGTAGCGCAAAGTGCCGATCAGCAGGGCCGTGCCGGCCAGGTTCAGCAGGGCCAGCAGCGAGTAGCCCAGCGCCACGACCAGTTTCACGCCCAGCAGCCGGGCCCGGGGGACCGGTACGGCCAGCAGATAGCGCAGGCTGCCCCAGCTCGCCTCGCTGGCCACCGTGTCGCCGCAGAACAGGGCGACCACCACGACCAGCAGGAAGCCCGCCGACACGAAGATGCTGAACAGGGCGAAGTTCAGCCCGCCCGAGGTGGCCAGGTCGACCAGGCTGGCGAAGGCCCCGCCACCGTTGTCGTCGTCGCCGTCCCCGCCGAACTCGAACGCCAGCAGGATGATCACCGGCAGCAGGGCCATGAAGCCCAGGGCCAGCTGGGTCCGGCGGCGGGATGCCTGCCGGCGTACCTCGGCCAGCAACGGCATGGTGGCCGTCGCCCGGTAGCCCGTCGCAGCCGCGCTCATCGGTCTCCACTTCCTCGCGAGTTGTCGCCCACCAGGGCCAGGAACGCGTCCTCCAGGCGCCGCCGGGGCACCACCCGGTCCACTCCGACGCCGGCGCGCACCAGCGAGGCCACCACCTCGGTACGCGGCGTGCCGTTCATGTCCACGATCAGCCCGGAAGCCCCCTCCGGGGTCACCGACCGCACGTTCATCCCGGCCAGCACCAGCTCGGCGGCCGGTACGTCGGACACCTCCAGCTGCACCGACGGGCTCTCCCCGACGATGTCGTCGACCGGTCCCGCCGCGACGATCCGGCCCTTGTTCACCACCACCGCGTGCGTGCAGGTCTGCTCCACCTCGGCGAGCAGGTGGCTGGAGACCAGCACCGCCCGGCCGTCGGTCGCGTAGCGCTTCAGGACCCGGCGCATCTCGGCGATCTGCGGCGGGTCCAGCCCGTCGGTGGGCTCGTCCAGCACCAGCAGCTCAGGCAGGCCCAGCATGGCCTGGGCGATGGCCAGCCGCTGCCGCATGCCGTGGCTGTAGTTCTTCGTCTTGCGGTGCACCGAGTCGCCGAGCCCGGCGATCTCCAGCGCCTCGTCGAAGCGGGCGTCCGCCGCCGGCCGGCCGGTCGCCTGCCAGTACGCGTGCAGGTTCTGCAACCCGGTCAGGTGCGGCAGGAAGCCCGGGCCCTCGACCAGCGCGCCGACCCGGGACAGCACCGGTGAGCCCGGCTCGAGCCGGTGCCCGAAGACCAGCGCGTCGCCCTCGGTCGGCATGGTCAGGCCCATCAGCACCCGCAGCGTGGTGGTCTTGCCCGCGCCGTTGGGTCCGAGCAGGCCGACGACCTGGCCGCGCTCGACGGTGAAGTCGACCCGTTCGACGGCGACGAAACCGTCCCCGTACGCCTTGCGCAGGCCCCGCACGACCAGCGGCGTCTCGGCGTACTCGTCGACCGTCGGGGCCTCGTGGCGGCGCAGCCGGCGGCGGCGCACGACCAGGACCACGACGAGCCCGGCGATGATGACCGCGAGCACGCCCAGCAGCACGTACCGCCAGACGACCTGGGGGTTCGCGATCGGCGTGCCCACCGCCGTGGGCAGGCTGACCGCCGGCTCGACCGCGACGGTGTAGGTCGTGGGGTCCGGCGGCGTCAGGAACGCCTGGTCGGAGGTCGCCACCGTGACCCGGACGGTGTGCCCGGCGTCGATCCGGCGCACGATCGCGGGCAGCGTCACGGTCACCGGCTGGGCCTGGCTCACGTCGGTCGGCAGCCCGGTGAGCCGGACCGGGGCGATCAGGCCGCCGCTGAGGGTGGCGGTGCCGTTCGGGTCGACGTCGTAGAGCTTGACGAACAGCGTCGCCGAGCCGGTCGGGGAGGCCGCCCGCAGCCGGACGGTGGGCGCGCCGACCACTTCGATGGCGTCCGTGACCGGCGCCGAGTCGAACTCGGCGTGCTGGCCGGCGAGGTCACCGGCGACGCTGCCGAGCAGGGAGCTGAGCTGGCCGCCCACGCCGGGTAGCGAGGACAGCGCGCCCGGGTTGCCGTTCGGCGGGTTGGCGATCTGCTGGGCGTCGCCGCTGACGGTGATCTCGGCGCGGCCGGTGCCGGTCAGGCCGGGGTACGCCGGATCGGAGTACCCGTTGGTGACCAGCCCCCGGTCCAGCGCGCTGAAGCCGGCCACCCGGGAGTAGGTGAAGCTGGTGGCCGGGGTGGCGCCGTCCTTCTTGACGTAGTGGTCGAGCCACTGCGCGGTGAGGAACTTGGTGCGGTCCTGGTCGGTCTGCGGGCCGGAGCCGCCGTCGTGGCCGCCGGTGAACCAGGCGACCCGGACCGGGGTGCCCGTCGCCGCGATGCCCTTGGCGTTGGCGTCGGCCTCGGAGAGCGGGAACAGCGTGTCCACCGCGCCCTGGATGAGCAGGGTCGGTGCCTTGATCTTGTTGAGCACCGGGGCCGGGCTGGAGCGCTGGAGCAGCGCGGTCGTCGCCGCGTCCGGGGTGCCGGTGGTGGCCATCTTCAGGTACGCCGCGCAGACGTCCGCGGCGAAGCGACCGCAGGCGGGGTTCGCCACCGGGACCGGCCCCGGAGGCGCGTCCACCGCCCCGGCTCCGAGCGGCTCCGAGCCGCTGCCGGCTCCGAGCGGTCCCGAGCCGCTGCCGAAGAAGAGGCCGGCCCAGCTCTTCTTGAAGACGCCGGGGGCGGTGACCCCGGTCGCGGACTGCGGGAAGAACGCCTTGCCGAGGTCGTTCCAGGTGATCAGCGGGACGATCGCGTCGACCCGGGGATCCTGGGCGGCGAGCAGCAGGGCCAGCGCGCCGCCGTACGAGCCGCCGACCACGCCGACCCGGGGGTCCCCGGCCGCATCCGTCCGCACCCGCGGCTGGGCGGCGAGCCAGTCCAGCAGCCGCTGCGCGTCCTTGACCTCGTAGTCCGGGCTGTCCAGGTGGATCTCGCCGCCGCTGCGCCCGAAGCCGCGGGCGGTCCAGGTCAGGACGGCGTACCCGCGGTCGGCCAGGGACTCGGCGTCGTCGCTGACGGAGTTCTTGCTGCCGCCGAAGCCGTGGCCGAGCAGCACCGCCGGCACGTCGTCGTCGCCCGACGGCAGGTAGAACCGGGTGTCCAGGTCGATCGGCTCGGTGCCGGACGGGCCGGAGAGCACAGTCAGCTGCTGGTCCACCGCCGTCCAGGAGTGACGCTCGGGCAGCGCGGCCCAGCCGATGAGGGCGGCGATCAGGACGAGGGCCACCGATCCGGCCACCACCCGCCGCCGTGTCACTCGGGGCAGGGCACGGCGGAGCCGGGTCGTGAGGGCTGACATGCGGCCCACGCTAGCCGCGGGCCGCTGAGCGGGAGCTGTGAACGTGCCTAGCAGCCCTGCTTGTCGGTGTAGAAGAACTGCACGGCCGGACCCGCACCGGCGTCGATCGCGGTCACCTTGTCGTCCTTGATCCGGAACAGCAGGGCGTTGCCGCCGTCGACCGCGTACCAGGCGCTGGCGCCGACCCAGTCGTCGAGCTGCTTGCCACCGGGGTACATGCCCTTGAGGTCGGCGTAGCCGGTGCCGACCTTGGCGCCCTTCGGCGTGGCCACCTTCGGGCTGGTCACGGTGAGACGCTGGAGCTTGCCGCCGGTGAACGCCAGGGCCGGCGTGTGGTATTCACCCAGGCCCTTGGCCGTCGTACAGGTGTCCTTGGTCTTGGTGACCTTGCCCACCAGATCGGCCGACGTCAGCTCCTTCTGCTGGACACCCACCTGGTACGGGCCGATCCCGGCGGCGGTCAGCACGTCGGGGGAGACCGCGGGCTTGCCGGCCGGACCCTGCGCGGCCCCGCCGCCCTTCTTCGGTGGCTTGGCGGCAGAGGTGCCCTCGGTGGGAGGCGTGCCTGGAGCAGCCGAGGAACCCGGTGCGGCCGAGGCTCCCGGGCCACCCAGCCCGCCGTCGGCCGACGGTCCCGCGGAGGCGCCCGGTGCCTGGGCGGCGGGCGCCTTGTCGTCGGAGTCGTCACCGCACCCGGCGACCCCCAGCAGGGTCAGCGTGACAACGGCCAAAGTGGCGTGACGAAGCCTCATCGCGGTGGTGCCTCCCCGGGCGGCGTACGGCGGCTAGCGTGTCAACCTAGTCCCCTCGTCCAAACGGAGGCCTCCCCGGTGCCAGACGACCTCACGCTGACCGTGACCCAGCGGACGGCGGCCCTCGACGCGCGGCGCGGCATCGTCCGCCTGCACCCCGAGGTGATGGCCGCGCTCGCCATCAATCCGGGCGATCCGCTGCGCCTGGCCGGCCGCCGGACCACCGCGGGTCTCGCCGCGCGGGCCGAGCCGACAGCGAGCCGGGCCCTGCTCTACGCCGACGATCTGATCATCGGCAATCTGGGGTTGCGCGACGGCGGCCAGGTGACCGTGACGCCCGTGCCGGTCGTCCAGGCCCGGCGGGTCACGCTGACCGGCCCGGCCGAGATCGTGGCGGTGGTGTCGCCGGAGATGCTGCGGCTGGCGCTGCTGGGCAAGGTGGTCACCGCGGGCGACAACGTCTCGCTGCTGCCGCAGGACGTGCTGCTGGACGCGGGCAACCGGTCGCTGGTCGAGGCCGCCCGGCGCAGCCTGGCCAACCGGGTCGGCTACGCCTGGACCAGCACGCTGCTCACGGTGGTCGCGGTCGAGGACGCCGATGCCGTGCTGGTCACGATGGACACGGTGGTGGGCTGGCAGGACGGGGAGTTCTCGACCGTACGGGACCAGCCTGCTCCCACAGCTGCGGCGGCCCGGCAGCCCGCCTCCACCGATCCGGAGACGCCCCCGCCCAGCCTGGACGACCTGCCCGGACTGCGTACCCAGGCCCAGGAGCTGATCGAGCTGCTCGACCTCGGCTTCCACCACGGTGAGGTGCTCGGTCGGCTGGGCACCACGGTGTCGCTCGGTGTGCTGGTCACGGGTCCGGCCGGCTCGGGCAAGTCGGCGCTGGTGCGCGCGGTCGCCGCGAACGTCGGCGCGACCGTGCTGGCGGTCTGGGGTCCGGAGCTGGCGGCGCTGACCAACGACTCCGCCGC
>NZ_JBEZGQ010000420.1:0-6888 GCF_040650095.1 Actinoplanes sp. NPDC048791
CACGCGGGCAGCACCCACGGGAGCCGGTGCCGCTGCCCGGCCAGGTCGGCCCGGCTGCCCAGCACGCTGGACAGGTAGCCGGGAAAGACCGACACGGAGTTCGTGACGTTCGCCTGGACCGAGGGCAGGCCGGTCATCAGCAGGGCCGGGAACGTGATCAGCGAGCCGCCACCGGCCAGCGCGTTCACCCCTCCCGCGAGGACGCCGGCCAGGATCAGCAGGAGGACGCGTTCGAGATCCACTGTGGCTGCCGGCCCTTCACCGGGATGCCGGCCCGCCAGACCGCCGAGATCCGGGACGGGTCCGCGAGCAGGGAGATGTCGCGCAGCGGGTTGCCGTCGACGGTCACGACGTCCGCGTCGTAGCCCGGCCGCAGCTGGCCGGAGAGCGGCGCCTGCCGGCCCAGGGTGGCCGGGCCGTTGGCGGTGGCGGCCTCGATCACCTCCAGCGGCTCCATGCCGATCTCGTGGAGCAACCCCGCCTCGCGCCCGTGCCGTCCCCAGGCGGCCGGGGCGTCGCCGGTGCTCTGGATGTCCGACCCCATCGCGATCCGCACGCCGGCCCGATGGGCCCGGGCGATGTTCTCCCGGTGCAGCTGGGCGATTCCCCGCAACTTCCGGATCGCGTACGGCGGCAGCAGCTCGCTGTCCAGCAGCTCCTGGACGATCGTGAGGGTGGGCACCAGAATCGCCCCGGCCTCCGTCATCGCCGCGCACGCCTCGTCGTCGAGGTAGCTGCCGTGCTCGATGGTCAGCACGCCGGCCTCCAGCGCCGCCATGATCCCCGGCTTGCCGTGGCAGTGCGCCGCGACGCTGCGTTCGGCTAGCCCGGCGACCTCCACGACGGTGCGCAGCTCCCGGACGGTCAGCTCCTGATGGATCGGATCGTCGATGACGCTGAGTACGCCGCCGGAGGCGCACACCTTGATGATCCGGGCGTTGTGGCGGAGCTGCTCGCGTACCGCTTTGGCGCACTCGGCCTCGCCGTCCGCCAGCCGGAAGCCGGCGCCCGCGCGACCACAGTCGTGCACCCATGCCGTAGGCAGGGTGTGGATGTCGCCGTGGCCGCCGGTGGCCGACAGCACCGAACCCGCCGCGTAGATCGCCGGGCCCGGCACGAACCCCTCGGCGACCACCGGAGCCAGGTGCAACCCCATCCCGCCGAGCTCCCGGCTGCTGGTGACACCGGCGTCGAGCGCGCGGCGCAGGCTCTGCGCACCCCGGGCGGCGCGGGTCGCGGGATGCTCCTGCACCAGCTGGGCGAAATCGAAGGTGCCCGGACGGCCGCCGTTGAGGTGCGTGTGGCAGTCCCACATTCCCGGCATGACGGTACGGGCCCGGATCGGCTCGACCGCCGAGGATCCGGCCGGAGCACCGCCGCGCGGGCCCGCGTACGTGATGACCGGGCCGTCCATGACGACGACACCGTCGGAGACGGGCGCACCGCGGCCGGGGATCAGCAGATCCGCCTCGATGCGCTGCACGCTCACGTGGTCCTCGCGATCACCGGCAACGTCAGCCGGCTGGGATGCCGCGGTCCGTGGAAGATGCGATTGACGGCGACCTGGCCGCCGGTGGTGGGGTTGCGGTCGAACCGGGGGAAGTCGCTGCCGGCGACCTCGAGCCGGAGGCGGTGCCCGGGCCGGAAGACGTTGGAGGTCACGCCCAGCTCGATCGTCGCCTCGACGATCTCGCCCGGCTCCAGCGGCTGCGGCCGGCTCAACGAGCTCCGGTACCGCATCCGGCAGATTCCCTCGCAGAGGATGATCGCGCGACCGTCGGGGAAGACGTCGACAAGCTTGCCGGTGACGTCGGTGTCGACCGCGGTCGAGGACACGTGCACGGTGAGGGTGACGTGGCCGGTGACCTCCAGCGGCATTTCGAGCGCTTCGGTGGTGTAGCAGAGGACGTCGTCCCGGAGCTCCACGTCCGCCTGATCGGTGGGGCCGGCGAGTCCGTCGACGCCGAGGGTCGCTCCGCCCAAGGTCGGGACCGGGTGGCGCGGATCGTACGGGAACGAGTCGCTGCGGTCCTCGACGGCCGGGGCCCGGTGGAGTCGTCCGTCGCCCGCGGAACTGTTGGCCTGTCCCGCACTGTGCAGGAAGTAGTCCTCGTACCGGGTGCCGGGCAGGGGCCAGTCGTCCTCGTCGCGCCACTGGTCGAGGCCCATGACGAAGATGCGTACCCGCGCGCCGGTGCCGGTGTCGTGGCCTTTCACCCACCGGTCGAAGAACCGCAGATGCGCCTCGGTGATCGCCGCCGCCTTGACGGACCCGGCGAGCCCGAACGAACGGTCCGGGAAGACTCCGAGGTCGGCACCGTCACCGTGCCCCCACGGGCCGATGACCAGCCGCTGCCCCTCCCGGGCCGCCACACTGCCACCGCTGCGGCGCATGGTGGTGTACGAGCGGACGACCTCCCGCGCGAACACGTCGTACCAGCCGGTCAGGTTGAACGCCGGAACGACGATCGCCGCACTGCGCTCCAACGCGGACCGGGACTGCCAGTACGCGTCGTACTCGGGATGAGCGAGCATCTCGCCCAGCCAGGGCAGGCCCCGGACGATGGCGTCGCGGCGGCCGATCAGCTGGTCCGCATCGCCGAGCGCACCCCGGATCTCCGCCGAGGGCCCGTCGCTCTCCTGGCGTGCCAGGTTGGCCATCGCCATGCGGGCCGACCAGTTGAGCAACGTGCCCTGCGCCAACGCACCCTGAGCCGAGTGCCAGGCCCGGTACGGGTCGGCCGAGGTCATCAAGGGAGCGATCGCGCGCAGCACCGGCGGCGCCTGGGTCGCCGCCTGCCACTGCGGGAAGCCCATGTACGAGGCGCCCCACATCCCCACGCGGCCGTCGCACCAGACCTGCCCGGCGAGCCAGGCCAGGGTGTCGACGGTGTCGCTCTGATCGAAGCGGTGCGGTTCCAGCAGGCCGGGGGAGTCCCCGGTGCCCCGTACGTCCTGGACGACCACCAGGTAGCCGTGGTCGACCAGGACCCGGAGGTCGGGCAGCTTCGGATTGCCCAGGTGAGCGGTGGAGGTCCGGCCGTACGGGGTGCGCGTCAGCAGGACCGGCCACGGACCGTTCCCGGCCGGTCGCCACAGATCGGTCGCCAGGGTGACGCCGTCGCGCATCGGCACGGCGACACCGGACTCGACGGACAAACTCATGAGAGTTGGGAGGAGGCGGTCGGCGCCAGCCGCACGGTGACCGCTGCACCGGCCAGAATGTGTCCGAGCCGCGGCCTGATCTCGGATTCGAATAGCGGATCCTGGTGCACCCGGGCCACGACTTCTTCGCGTTCCCCGGCATCGCGGAACTTGCGGATCCAGACGAAAGCGTCTTCGTCGTCGGTATCGGTGAACGCGCCCACGACAACCATTCCGGCCGCCTCATGCACGGGAATGACCTGCTCGTCCATCCACCGGGCCAGTTCCTTGCCGCGGCCCGGTGCCGCCGTTTCCCGCCGAATCTCGTAGAACACGCCAAGCTCCTTTTCGGCCTACCGCTTGCCTTGCGGCCAGGCTAAGCCGGGAGCTCGACGTGAATCCAATGTCCTTTGGTTAACCGGTCATTTACCGTCGTGCAATTCGCCGGCCGGCGACTGCTCAGGCGACGACGCCGAAGCCGCCGGTCCAGGCGATCTTCTCGCCGGCGGCCAGGGTGAGCTGCAGGAAGCCGATCGCTTCGAGCTCCCGGGCCCGGCTCAGGGCGCCCGCGTCCACGGCGCGCAGGCCACCGGTGGTGATCACACCCGCCAGCAGAGCCTTGGCGTCCGCGTCGTCGCCGGCGATCAGGACAGTGGTCGGCAGCGAGCCGACAGCCCCCGAGACCAGGGTGGCGGCGAAGTTGGTGTTGAACGCCTTGAGCACCCGGGACTGCGGCAGGGCGCGGGCGATGTCGGCGGCGGCCGAGGAGTCGGCGGGGACGTTCAGCGAGTCGAACGTCTCGAAGTTCAGGGGGTTGGTGATGTCGACGACGACCTTGCCGGCGAGCTGGTCGGCGCGCTCGGCCAGGATGGCCGGCACGGCCCCGTGGGGGACGGCCAGGACGACGATGTCGCCGGTGACCGGCTTGCCGGTGTCGGAGGAGCTGAACACCTCGACGGTGTTGCCGCCCTTGGTGACCAGGCCGGCGATCGCCGAGCCCATGTTGCCGGTGCCGATGATGCTGATGTGCGCCATGACCGTCCCTCTCGTTGAAGCGGATTTACTTGAAGCAACAACTAATACCGTACGGGGATTCACTTGAAGCTACAACTACCTGGGTCGAGATGTAACGGGAGTCACCCCGCTTCGACTCACGAGGTCGGCGCGCCGGTGGTTGACCGGGTGGCCCGGCTGCGCCGGCTGGACGCCGGTCCACGGCGAGATCGAGGCGGACCGGGACGGCACCGCGATGATCGGCACCGACGCGCCGTGCAGCAGTCGGGTGGCGGTCCGGCCGAGCAGGAGGTTGAACACTGATCCGTGCCCGCGGTTGCCGATGACGAGCACGTCGGCCCGCGCGGCGCTGACCAGATCGAGGATCTTCCGCGGCACGTTACGGGTGGTGGTCCGGGACGACATCACGGTGGCGTCGACGCCGTCCTCCCGGAACCGCCGGACCGTGCGGTGCAGCGCATCGAGCACGGCTGCGCTGTCCTCGGCCAGGAAGCCGGACCTGCTGATGGTCACCTCCTGGACGTGGATGATCACCAGCTTGCCGCCGGTGGCCCGGGTGAGGCCCTCCGCGACGGGCAGTGCGTCGGACGCCGACGCGGAACCGTCGGTGGCCCAGGCGATGGTCGTGAACATGGCCCCTCCTCGGGGAGTCGGACCTCCTCGCCGGAACGGGAGGCTGAGGCGCAAACGAGCGAACGTTGCCGACGCGCGGCAAAGTGGAACGTCCGTTGCTGCGTGCGGCGCGCATGTCCGCGTGGTCCGGACCGCGTCACCATCGGACCAGGCGTCGGACCTGACCGATCGCCGTCGCAGCGCCCTTGGGCACACCGAGACATCGAACGCCACGGTGCGCGTTCGCCGGCCTTCCCCCCGTGGGCCGCTGGAGTGCATCGTCGCGAGCGCGTTCCGATGTACCGCCCTCGGCTGTGACATGCCGGTGCGCGAGGCGACACCGGGCAGGTCCGACGCTTCCTGCTGCTGTTGACCCGGACCGGGCTACGGCCGTGGCGGTTGCCGGTCGTCGGGGGAGCGGAGTTCGTGCGCGAGCCAGATGCCGCCGCTCACGGCCGCCGCGCCCACCGCGATGAGCGCCATTCCCCGGCTGCCCATCAGCACGGCGAAGCCCATGACCAGCGCGGCCGCGAGCAACCACCCGCGTGCGGTCATGCCCCGCCATTCCTGGGGCGAGCGCAGCGGGAGCCGGCCGAATGGCTGCGTGAACGCCGGATCGTCGGACCGCAGTTCCTGTTCGATCTGCGTCAATCGGCGCTGTTCGGCGTCGTTGAGCATGTCTGTCTCCCTTCGGGTCGGCGACGGTGTCGTCGCGTCAGTTCACGTCCTGGGGCGCGGGAACCACCAGCACCGGGCACGAGGCGTGCTCGATCAGGCCGCGCGACGTCGAACCCATCACCAGGCCGCGGAACCCGCCCCGGCCTCGCGTACCGACGACCAGCAGGCCGGCCGCGGTGCGGTACGCGAGATCGATCAGTGCGGACGCGACCGAGTCGCCCGATACGACCTCGGTGCGGTACTTGACGTCGGGGTGGCGCGTACCGGCCCCGAGCGCGCCCGCGTCGCCCGCGGTGGCCCAGAACGCGGAGCTGCTGCCGGCCGGCTGATGGTGGGCCACGATCAGCTCGACGTCGCGGAGTTGCGCCTGCGCGAAGGCGACCTCGGCCGCCCGGTTGGCTCCGGGCGAGCCGTCGGTGCCGAGCACGATCGGCGCGCCTTCCGGCGGATGGTCGCCGCGTACCACCACGACCGGGCAGCGGGCGTGGGCTGTGGCCTGGGTGGCCACCGAGCCGACCCGGAGCCCGGCGAACCCGCCCAGGCCGCGATGACCGAGGACGAGCAGCTGGGCCTCGCCGGAGGCCTCGACCAGTACCCCACCGGGTGACCCGTCGATCAGCCGGGTGGTCACCGGCACGAGCGGGTGATCGGCGCGGACCTCGTGCGCGGTCCGCGCCAGGAGATCCAGCATCGCCGCCCGCGGTCCCTGATCATGCTGATCGTAGGGCGCGTGGAACGGCGGCAGGATCACCGGCCAGCCGAACGCGTGCACGATCTGCAGGCCACAGCCGCGCCGCAGCGCTTCCCGGGCGGCGTGGTGAACGGCCGACAGGGCTGCCGTCGAACCGTCGAATCCGACAAGTACCGGAAGCGGTGAAGGGGAATGCATGATGATTCCTTTCTGATCCGTCCCGGAGCCCTCTGCTGACGGGGCGGTGGCCGGCGGTCGCAGCCGCCACTTCCACCATGGGCTCGGCCGCGGCTCACCGGCAGGCTCCACGGCGGACAAGTCGGCGACCGTGGACTGCCGGTCACCGGCAAGGTGCTGGTTCGGCTGCCACGTTGATTGCTGGCCGTCAGCAACGGAGAGCGCCCGGATTGGTGGCTCGCCCTCCTGCCCGGTCGCCGGAGTCGCGACAACCATGGTGTTGCGGACCCGTTTCCCATGACTGGAGGCAGAGATGAGACACCTCGACGTCGTCGTCGGCATCGACGGCTCGGAGCAGAGCCGGGCCGCGTTGCGTTGGGCCGCTGCGGAGGCCCGGCGCCACGATGCTCCATTGAGGATTGTCACCGCCTTTGAACCGCCGGACGTCAGCGCGCAACAGTCCGACGAGATCGCGGCGGCGGCCGTCGCGGAGGCGCGGGCCCTGGCGCCTGGCGTCGAGGTTTCCGGCGCCGCTGTCGTCGGTGATCCGGCCTCGGTCCTGCTGCGGGCCG
>NZ_JBEZGQ010000421.1:0-6880 GCF_040650095.1 Actinoplanes sp. NPDC048791
GGACGACGGTCACGCCGTTCTACGACTCGCTGATGGCCAAGCTCATCGTGCTGGCCACCGTGTCGTCGAAGGAGAAAGCCCGCCTGGCCACGGCGGCGGGAGCCGACGCGGTCATCGACTACCGCCGGGAGGACGTGGTCGCCCGGGTCCGGGAGCTCAGCGGGACCGGACCGCAGCTCGTCGTCGAGGTCACCGCGTCCTAGTTCCGCGCGAGGAGACGATGGCGGCGAAGCCGGCCCGGCCGCGGGGCCGAGCCGGCTGTCCGCCGGGCGGTGGGTCAGGCCTCGGTGGCCTGCAGGATGAGGTCGGCGACCTCGGCCGGGTGCGAGGCGAAGACCGCGTGGGAGGCGCCGTCGATGCTCACGGTGCGGCCCTTGGCCCGTTCGGCCATGAAGTGGTGCGCGGCGGCGGGGATGTTCTTGTCCGCCTCGGCGATCAGGAAGAAGCTCGGGACCGTCGTCCACGCCTGCTCACCCTCGGCCGGCTCCTGCAGCGCGGCCAGGGTGATCGGGCGCTGGGTGGCGGCCATGATCCGGGTGGTCTCCTCCGGCACGTCGGCGGCGAACTGCCGGCGGTAGAGCTCCTGGGCGACGTACATGTCCTGGTTGCCGTCCGGCAGCGGGACCGGGCGCAGTGTCTCGGCCAGCGTGCTGCCCGGGTATTTGCCCGACAGGGTGGCGGCGCTGTCCCCGGCCTCGGGGGCGAACGCGGCGATGAAGACCAGCGACTTGACGTTGCTCGCGCCGGCCGCCGCCTTGCTGATCACCATGCCGCCGTAGGAGTGCCCGACCAGCACGACCGGCCCGCTGATCGAGTCGACCAGCGCGCGGACCTGCGCGGCGTCGAACGCGACCGAGCGCAACGGGTTGGGCGCGGCGATCACCTGGTGTCCGGCGGCCTGCAGCCGCTGCGCGACCGGACCCCAGCCGCCCGACTCCGCGAACGCGCCGTGGACCAGGACGACGGTGAGCTTCTCCGACATGACTTCCTCCTCATAGCTGCTGACCGGTCCATTGTTCGACCGTCCGGCAACCGGTGGCATCCGTCAGATGACGGGCCGACCCCCTGGAATCGTGATCAACGGCCTAGCGGGCCTCGGCGCCCAGGGCCAGGTCGAAGCCGGCGCCGTTGCGGGCCAGGCCCACCAGGAGCAGGCCGGCCCATTCCAGGGCGTGGGCCATTTCGAGGCCCCCCGCGTCCAGGGCCCGCATGCCCAGGCTGTCCAGGAACGCCGCGACACGGGCTTTCGCCTCGGCGTCGTCGCCGGCGAAGAACGCGTCCAGCGGCTTGTCCCCGGCCAGGACGCCGCCGAAGATCGTGTTGAAGGCCTTCACGACGTGCGCGCCCTCCGGGGCGGCGGCGGCGAGCTGCTGGGACACCGAGTTGCCCGCGGTGGTCGCGAGTCCGCCGGCGTCGGCGTTGAACGGGTTGGTGATGTCGACGAGGGTCTTGCCGGCCAGCGCGTCGCCGTAGTGCGTGACCGCGTCCACCGCGCCGGCGTACAGGACGGCCACGATGACGATGTCACCCGCCGGCCTCGCGCCGTACGTGCCGACGGTGGCCCCGTGGCCGATCTGGCCGGCGAGCGCCTGAGCCTTGGCGGTGTTGCGGCTCATGAGCTCGACGGTGTGACCGTGCCTGGCCGCCCGGGTGCCGATAGCGGTGGCCATGTTGCCCGAGCCGATGATGCTGATGGTGGTCATGAGGTGTCTTCCTTGATTGTCTACGGATCAGTGGGTAGTGGGGGAGGCGTCAGATCACTGTGCTGCCGCCGTCGGCGACCAGTTCCATGCCGTTGACGTAGCTCGAGTCGTCCGAGGCGAGGAACAACGCGACCGACGCGATCTCCTCGGGCCGGCCCATTTCCCGCCGCGGGATAACGGCTTCGAACTGCGCCTTCATCTGCTCGTCCATGACCTCGGCCAGCACCGGCGTGGCGACCTGGCCGGGGGTCAGCACGTTGACCCGGATCTTCCGGTCCCGCAGCTCGGACACCCACACCCGTGCGTACGCGGGCAGCACAGCCTTGCTCGCCGCGTACACACCCCAGTTGGGGTAGCCCCGCAGCGACGCGTTCGACCCGGTCATGAAGATCGAGCCGCCGTCGTTGAGCAGCGGCAGCGCCTTCTGGACGGTGAACAGCGTGCCCCGCGCGTTCAGCGAGAAGGCGGCGTCGAACTGTGCCTCGGTGATCTCGCCGAGCCGGCCCTGCTCACCCGTCCCGGCACTGGCCCACAGCACGTCGACCGAGCCCTTCTCCTGCTTGACCGTCTCGAACAAACGGTCCAGATCGTCGAGGTCGGCCGAATCGGCCTGCACGCCGGTCACATTCCGGCCGATCAGTTTGACGGCTTCGTCCAGCGCGTCCTTGTGCCGGCCCGAAATGAAGACGTGTGCTCCTTCAGCAACGAACAATTTGGCACCGGCCAGTGCCATTCCGCTTGTCGCGCCGGTGATTACCGCAACCTTGCCATCGAGCTTTCCCACGATGACTCCATTCGCCTGTCGTGCCGATTTGTTGCTGATACCGAATTTGCTCCGGCCCATCAGGTCCATTTGAGCGTGCCATCGGTTCGAGTTCGGTGTCCAAGACCTCTTTCAGCGATTGCGATACCCTCAAGGCATCGCCGGACCGGGAGGCTCCATGGATCTGGACCTGCGCAAGGTGCGCTACTTCGTCGCGGTCGCCGACAAGCTGCACTTCGGCCGGGCCGCCGAGCAACTGCACATCGCCCAGCCGGTGCTCAGCCGGCAGATCCGCGCGCTGGAGCACGACCTCGGCGCCCCGCTGCTGACCAGGGACAGCCACGGCGTGGCCCTGACCGACGCCGGCCGGCAACTGCTCGACGACGCCGGCCCGCTGCTGGCCTCCGCGCACGCGATCCGCCGCCGGGTCAGCGTGGCCGCACGCGGCAACCGGCGCCTCATGGTCGGCTTCCGGGCCGGCGTCGCGGTCACCCCCGCGATCCGGCAGTTCGCCACCCGGCACCCGGACGTCCTGGTCGACGTGCAGCGCATCGAAGCCGACGACCAGGCCCCGATGCTGCTCGACGGCCGCCTCGACCTCGCCTACGTGCGGCTACCCATCGACGAGACCGGCCTGCGCGTCACCCCGCTGTACGCCGAGCCCCGCGTGGCGGTGCTACCCGCCGGCCACCCACTGGCCGGCAAGGAACAGATCACCGAGGCCGACCTGGCCGGCGAGCCGCTGCTCTGGCCCACCGACACGAGCCCGCAGCCCACCAGACGCCCCCACCCCGACGCCGGCTACCTGGTACGCGGCATCGACGAGACCCTCGAGCATGTCGCAGCCGGCCGGGGCATCTCATTCCTGGCCCGCTCGGCGACCGTGTTCCACGCACACCCGGAAGTCAGCTTCGTGCCCGTCCCGGACCTGGCACCCGACCAGGTGTGCCTCGCGGTCGCCGAATCCCGGACCTCACCGCTGGTCGACGACTTCATCACCGCCGCCCGTGGGACCGCCGAGATCACAGCCGAATGCGGAAACTACGAAATGTGGCAGGTCGGCAACTGACTGCCCCCACCGCTCACTTCCCGGCTGCGACGCGGCGACGGCGACGCGCGAAGGTAGTGAGCGCGAGCATCACTGCGGCGAGCACGGCGACGCCACTGGCCACCCCCAGCCCGATGGCCGGGCCGACGGCCGGGCGTTCCGTGACCTGGTACGCCGCGCCGGGTGCCTCCGGGTCCGGAGTGCACCGCAGACCGTAGCTGCCCGCCTGTGCCGCCTCGAACGTCGCGATCCAGGTGTACGCCGCGTCGTCCTCGGCCCGGACCACCCAGACGACCCTCCTCGAGGCGGCGCTGACGGGCACGGCCTGGCCCGACGGCGCGGTGACCTGGCAGCGGTTCGCGTCGGGCGCGGGGTCGCCGCTGGCCCAGATCGCGTGCGCACCGGCGCGCCGGACGACGACAGTGCCCGGTGCCGCCGACGCGCCGGGGAAGCGCACCTCGAGCGCCTCCGGTTCGGGCCGCGGCGTGCTCGGCGAGGCGTGGCTCAGACCGAAGAGGCCCGCCCCGAGCAGGAGCAGCGCCACGGCGTACCAGATCTTGCGCACGCGCTAGGTTACCAAACCGTTACACGCCGAACTCTTGCTGGACATCCGGCGGGCAGGCCCTAATTTGTACAGGCAATCAACAAATCTCGATACGTGGGTTGTGGCGAGCGACCGCTGTCCACCCAGGACAAGGAGAAACCCGTGTCCCGTCCACGCCCTCGCCACCTCAGACGCCGGCTGCTGACTGCCGCCTCTCTCGTGCTGGCCCTGCTGGTGAGTGTCCTCAGTGGGCCTTCACCCGCGCAGGCCGCCGCGGCCGACCCGGAGCCGTACTCCGTCCTGGTCTTCTCCAAGACCGCCGCCTTCCGGCACGACGTCATCCCGGCCGGGATCGCCGCCATCAAGCAGCTCGGCGCCGACAACGGCTTCACCGTCGACGCCACCGAGGACGGCGCCGCCTTCACCGACGCCAACCTGGCCAAGTACCGCGCGGTGATCTGGCTCTCCACCACCGGCGACGTCCTCGACCCCGGTCAGCAGGCCGCCTTCGAGCGCTACATCAAGGCCGGCGGCGGGTACGCGGGCATCCACGCCGCCTCCGACACCGAGTACAGCTGGCCCTGGTACGGCGAGCTGGTCGGCGCCTACTTCGCCAGCCACCCGGCCAACCAGCAGGCGACCGTGAAGGTGGAGGACCACGCCCACCCGTCCACGGCCGGGCTGCCGGAGCGCTGGTCCCGGTTCGACGAGTGGTACAACTTCCAGTCCAACCCGCGCGGTGACGTGCATGTGCTGGCCAGCCTGGACGAGACCAGCTACACCCCGGGCGCCGGGGCGATGGGGGCCGACCACCCGACCGCGTGGTGCCGGGACTACGACGGCGGACGGGCCTGGTACACCGGCGGCGGCCACACGATCGAGTCGTACTCCGATCCGGCCTTCCTCTCCCACCTGCTGGGCGGCATCCGGACCGCGGCCGGGCAGCTGGACGCCGACTGCGGCGCCTCGCTGACCGAGAGCTTCGAGAAGATCAGCCTGGACAGCAACACCAGCAACCCGATGGAGCTGGACATCGCCCCGGACGGCCGGGTGTTCTACGTGGAGCGCGACGGCCGGGTGCGGATCATCAAGCCGGACACCGGCAGCACGGTCAACGCGGTCACCCTGGACGTCTTCACCGGCAACGAGGACGGCCTGCTCGGCCTCCGGCTCGACCCGGACTTCGCCGACAACGGATGGGTCTACCTCTACTACGCCCCGGACGACGGTGTGTCCCGCAACCGGCTGTCCCGGTTCACCGTCACCGGTGACACCATCGACCTGGCCAGCGAGAAGGTCGTGCTCCAGGTCACCACCCAGCGCAACACCTGCTGCCACGCCGGCGGCAGCATCACCTTCGACAGCGCCGGCAACCTCTACCTGGCCACCGGGGACAACACCAACCCGTTCGAGTCGGACGCGTTCACCCCGATCGACGAGCGGGCCGGCCGGCAGGACTACGACGCCCAGCGCAGCGCCGGCAACACCAACGACCTGCGCGGCAAGGTGCTGCGGATCCACCCGGAGGATGACGGGTCGTACACCGTGCCGGCCGGAAACCTGTTCCCGGCGGGCACCGCGCAGACCCGACCGGAGATCTACGGGATGGGCTTCCGCAACCCGTTCCGGATCGGCATCGACCCGGCCACCAACACCCTCTACGTCGGCGACTACGGGCCGGACGCCGGCGCGGCCAACCCCAACCGGGGCCCCGAGGGAACGGTCGAGTGGAACATCGTCTCCGCCCCGGGCAACTTCGGCTGGCCGTACTGCCACGGCGCGAACTACGCGTACAACGACTACCAGTTCCCGTCCGGGCCGAGCGGGGCGAAGTTCGACTGCGCCGCGCCGGTGAACAACTCGCCCAACAACACCGGTCTGACCAACCTGCCGCCGGCCGTCAGCGCCACGGTGGACTACGACTACAGCGGCAACCCGCGCTTCCCGGAGATCGGCGGCGGCGGCGCCCCGATGGGCGGCCCGGTCTACCGCTACGACGCCGACCTCAACTCCACCCGTAAGTGGCCGGCCTACTACGACGGCAAGGCGCTGCTCGGCGAGTGGAACCAGTCCAAGATGTACACGATGCAGGTCACCGCAGACGGCAAGTCCCTGGTCGACATCAACCAGGCGCTCACCGGGATGCCCTTCATCCGGCCGATGGACTTCGAGTACGGCCCGGACGGCGCGCTGTACATGATCGAATGGGGCACCGGCTTCGGCGGCAACAACGACGACTCCGGCATCTACCGGATCGACTACATCGCCGGTGACCGGGCGCCGATCGCCGCGGCCGCCGCCACCCCGACCTCCGGGGCGGCCCCGCTGACCGTACGGTTCTCCAGCGCGGGCTCCCGCGACCCGGACGGCGGCGCGCTGACCTACGCCTGGACGTTCGGCGACGGCGAGACCTCCACCGAGGCCAACCCCACCCACACGTACGCCGCGGCGGGCGACTACACCGCGCAGCTGACCGTCACCAACCCCAAGGGGCGCACCGCGGTGGCGAACGTACCGGTGACGGCCGGCAACACCGCGCCGACGGTGAGCATCGAGTTCCCGCCCGACGGCGGCTTCTTCGACTGGGGTGACCAGGTCCGGTACACGATCAAGGTCACCGACCCGGAGGACGGCGAGATCGACTGTGACCGGGTGCGGTTGCAGGTCCTGCTCGGCCACGACGAGCACGCCCACCCGCTGGAGCAGCACACCGGCTGCACCGGCACCGTGCAGACCACCCTCGCCTCGGGCCACGGCGCGGAGGCCAACGTCTTCGCCGTCTTCGAGTCCACCTACAACTATGGCGGCGGCGCGGGAGATCG
>NZ_JBEZGQ010000422.1:0-6878 GCF_040650095.1 Actinoplanes sp. NPDC048791
GCCGACCGCCCGTGCTCGTCGACCGCCACGGGCCCCGACGGATCGGCGGCGAGCAGGTCGTCGACCGCGTTGCTGGTCATCACCGTGGAGATCTCGGGGACGTCCAGGTGGGTCGGGATCACGGCGCTGTCGGCCGTCGTGAACTCACCCACCACCGGCCGGGTGCCCACGGGCGCCGGGAAGGTCCACACGGTGCGGGGCGCGTCGCCGGTGCGGTGCCGCAGCCGGCCGCCGGTGTAGGTCACGCGCCGGCCGTCGCGGCGCTGCGCGGAGACCCGGCCTGTCGCCCGGGTGCCGGGGGTGGGGCGCCAGCTGCTGAGGGCGTACGCGATGGTCAGGTGATCGGCGACCAGCCGGTCCCCCACCGCCGCGGTGGCGAGCAGATCGGCCAGGCCGCCGTAGAAGGCGACCGCCGGCACGATCGGGATGCCCGCACCCGCGAAGGCGGCGAAGGTGTCCGCGACGACCTCGAGCTCGGCGGTGACATCGAGGTACGGAATCCCGGCCCGGATCGCGGCCTGAATCGTCGGCGCAGCGGTCGAGGCGAACGGACCAGCGCAGTTGATCACCGCGTCGGCTTCCCGGAACGCCTCGTCCAGGTCGGTGGCCCGACCGCAGGGAATCGGCGTCATCCCCCGCCGCCGCAGCTCGGCGACGACAAACCCGCCGGTGTGACCCCCGGCGCCCAGCACAGCGATCCGCTCACTCATGGTGATCAGCCTGGCCGACCCGATCCGGTACGGCCAGTGTCCGCAACGCCATACCCCGTACAGTTTCGGACATGCCCTCTGTCGCCCTGGCCGTCACCGACGGCACCCCGCTGTTCGAGCTCGCCGCGGCGTGCGAGGTCTTCGGCGTGGACCGCGACCTGGCCGCCCCCTGGTACGACTTCACCATCTGCGGCGACGACGGCGCAGCCGTCGGCGGCTGGCTCAGAGCCGGCATCCAGCACGGCCTGGAAACCCTGGCGCAAGCCGACACGGTGATCGTCCCGTCCTGCCGCGACGCCGCCGACCCGCCGCCACCGGCCCTGGTCGCCGCCGTCCGCGCAGCCCACGAGGCCGGAGCCCGGGTGGCGTCGCTGTGCACGGGCGCGTTCATCCTGGCCGAGGCGGGCCTGCTGAACGGCCGGCGCGCGACAACCCACTGGGCGCACACGGCGCTGCTGCGCGACCGCTACCCGGCGATCGACGTCGACCCGGACGTGCTCTACATCGACGACGGCGACGTGCTGACCTCGGCCGGCAAAGCGGCCGGCATGGACCTCTGCCTGCACCTGGTCCGGACCGACCACGGTACGGCGGTGGCCAACGCCCTGGCCCGCACCCTGGTGGTGCCCCCGCACCGGCAGGGCGGCCAGGCCCAGTTCATCCCGGCCGCGGTGGGCCACGGGCCGGACCACGCGCTGGCGGAGGTGCTGCCATGGGCGCTGGAACGCGTAGCTTCGCCGCTGACGGTGCGGGAGCTGGCCCGCCGGGCGGGGATGAGCTCACGGAATCTGGCCCGGCACTTCCACGCGGTGACGGGGGTCAGTCCGCTGAGGTGGCTGCTGACGCAGAGGGTGCGGTTGGCGCAGGAGCTGCTGGAGACCTCGGATCTGAGTGTCGAGCAGATCGCGTCACGGACCGGGATGGGCACGGCGACGACGCTGCGGCGGCACTTCAACGAGCAGCTCGGCGTACCGCCGGAAACCTACCGGCGCACGTTCCGCTGACCGGCGCCAGCCGCGCACCGACACCCTGTGGCAGACAGTAGGGCGTATCGCCGATCGACAGCTCAATAATGTCGGCGGCTCGGCGATCGCCGTGGTTCCGCTTTCATGATCCAGTTCGGCGCCGGGACACCGGTTGGCTTCGTCCGCGACTTCGGGCGCCAGAGGTTCGCGACTTTCGCGCCACCACGCCGACGCCGCGCGTCGTAGTGCCCGTGAGAACGAGCGCCACTCGCGAATGTTGACTGCCGGCGGAGCCGGCGATCGCCCCTCATCCCGTTCGCGCTGCGTGTAAACGATCATAAATCCATTCCGGCACGAGTGCGCGGAACTGCCGAATTTAGTGCGTTTGCCCTTTCTCCAGCTTTGTTCTCGGCAATCCTTCCCACCCCGCGTGAAGTTCGCGAGAATCCAAGCGTGACAACACGAGATGGACAAGGAAATGATCAAGCGGCGCTGCTCGGAGTGGCGCTGGCGGCCGTCATCAGCGTCAGCGTCGCAGACGGCTCCTGGGAACCTATCGAGACGATAGTAGGCTTGGTACTTCTGCTGGTCGTTGCTGCATTCTGGAACTTTCAGGCACTGAAGCATGGTCATGCGGCGCGCGTGCGACGACTGCTTGCACTGACGGCCGTCAGCTCCCTGTGTGTCTGCCTGGTCGCTGCCTGGCCAATCGATCAAGTCCGTCCAGGCCATTTGTCCAGCTGGATACTACCCGCAGTATGGGCAACTACCTTCACCATCTTCCTACTTGCGGGCATTTGGTGGAGCCGTCGCCCAGATGGTCAAGAAAGAAACACCGTCAATCCCCCGCCGGACCTACCCGTTCCGACTCATCGATCTAACGAGCCCGCCACCGTGGCGCCGATGGTTGAAGGCGCGAACAACGCCCCCGAGTCGGAGCATGTACTGACGCCGATTCAGCGGATTCCAGAAGAGGTCCGTGCTGACTCGCGTACGGCTACTCCACCAGCCAGACTTTCCGACATCCCGGCCAACCCGGTACGCCCCCCTGGCCTGTTACGGGCAAGCGGGGATGACGGCGGCAAGGTTGACGATGAGCCATTGCGTTCGATTCCGGATGAGCCGTATTCGCCGGGCTCGTGAGCCGCCCACTATCTTGAAGCGTCTCATCCAACGCGGCGAACTACTCGCAACTGCCGACAAGAGTGCTCTCGGCAGCGACTAAAGGAGGGGTGCTGTTGTGTGCTGTACGGGTCCTTCGCACCGATGCCTAGAAGGATTGACCCCTTCGGGGGTTTATTCGAGCGAGGGAATATATCGGTCACAAGTGACTGAGCTAGGCCCTCATCGTGATCGACGACGCCGTCGACAGACCATAGCCATACTTCCCGCTTACCCATACGACAAAGTCTGGCATGACTGGCCTTGGAGGGGGAGATGATTGATTACACCAGATTGATGAAAGCGTGAGCGCCCGGAACCAGCCAGAGGCGCTCATCTGCCGCGGACAAGGCGCTAAGGCCTGTGGTGCTGTTACCGTGCGTAAACGGAGTACCAGCCGACGACACGTGAGCCGGTTGTCATGGACAGGTGGCGCCCGAACTCGCGAACAAGGCCATGCGTGTCCCGAACTCCGCGGTGGTGCTCCTACCTGCAGGGCCGAGATGCCCGCCGCGGATGCCGCCGCTGCCGGTCAGATCATTTCCCCGCTTCAGGAGTCCTGGAAGGTCACAACCTGAACAGCACTTCGATCGTTTCAGTAAGCCGCTCGTCTTCCTCAGGTGCGCTGCTCACCGGTGAGGTGCCGTGTCGCCTACGTCCGGCCAGCTCCGGTCACCGGTGGGATGTCCCGGCGAAGATCGATCAGCCCGCACTCGATGCGGACGTCGTCTGATCGATGTCACCGTGATCGAGCGCCGATGTCATCGGCTGGCAGACAGGCATCAAGCCCGTCAATCGGACTCAGCGGCCGAGCTTTCGTCATGCTTGTTCACCTCGCGACCGATCCGCCGCGCGAGGCTGGCGTCGCGGGCCAGGCCGAGACCGACCGCCACAACCACGAGTAGCGTCACCGTGCCGAGGACCCATCTCATGGTCGCAGCGTACGAGCGCGCGACAAGCCAGGGCCGCTCAGTGGGCCGACCCCGCCCCCTCCGCCTCGCGTTCCGCGGCCCGGCTGTTGCGCCGCCCGTACGTCAGATAGACCACCATCCCGATCCCCAGCCAGGCCAGGAACCGCAGCCACGTCTCCACCGACAGGTTCGTCATCAGGTACAGACAGGCCAACGCCGACACGATCGGCAGGACCGGGGACAGCGGCACCCGGAACGGCCGGGACAGCTGCGGCCGCGTCCGGCGCAGCACCGGCACCGCCACCGACACCACCACGAACGCGAACAGCGTCCCGATGCTCACCAGGTTCGCCAGCGACGACAGTGGCACGAAGCCCGCCAGCAGCGCGATCCCCACAGTCACCGCGATGGTCGTCCGGTACGGCGTACCCCAGCGGGGGTGGACCGCGCCCACCTTGGGCGGCAGCAGGCGGTCGCGGGACATCGCGAAGCCGATCCGGCCGATCGCCACGATGTCGACCAGGATGACGCTGGTCAGGCCGGCCACCGCCGCGATCGAGACCAGGGACGAGGCCCAGCCGGCGCCGACCGCGTCGAAGGCCGAGGCGATCGGGGCGCCGCGGTCGATCTGGCGGTAGTCGACCATGCCGACGACCACGAACGACACCGCGACGTACAGCAGGGCCGACACGCCCAGCGTGCCGAACAGGCCCAGCGGGAGGTCGCGGCGGGGGTTGCGGGTTTCCTCGCCCAGGTTGGCCACGGCCTCGAAGCCGGTGTACGCGAAGAAGACCACCGCCGCCGCGGTCAGCACCCCGGCCACGCCGAACGCCGACGGGTCGATGCCGAACAGCAGCTGGGACAGCGGGCGGGTCAGGCCCGACGCGTCGTCCTCGACCGGTTGCGACGGCGGGACGAACGGGGTCAGGTTGGCCGCCTTGATGAAGAAGGCGCCGGCGATCACCACGAAGACGCAGATCGCCACCTTGACGACGACCAGCAGGTTGGTGACGCGCGACGACTGGCGGATGCCGATCGTGGCGACCGCGCCCAGCAGCAGCACGATCGCGACCGCGCCCAGGTTGACGACGCTGTCCTCGCCGAAGAACGTGCCGGGCAGGTCGAAGAGTTCGGCCAGGTAGCCGGACCAGCCGCGGGCGACCACGGCGGCGCCCAGGGCGAACTCCAGCACCAGGTCCCAGCCGATGATCCAGGCGACGATCTCGCCCATGGTCGCGTACGCGTACGTGTAGGCGCTGCCCGCGGTCGGCACGCTCGACGCCAGTTCGGCGTAGCAGAGGGCGGCGAGCAGGCTGGCCACCCCGGCGAGCGCGAACGCCACGATGACGGCCGGGCCGGCGTGGTCGCGGGCCTCGATGCCGGTCAGCGTGAAGATGCCCGTACCGATGACGATGCCGATCCCGAAGCCCATCAGGTCCAGCGGCCCCAGCCGCCGGCGCAGCCGTCCGTCGCCCTCGCGGCCCTCCTCGGCCTGGTCGCCGCTCTGGGCCAGGACGACCTCGATCGGTTTGGTCCGCATCATCGACACGGTGGGCTCCCCTCTGTCCGGCGCGGCTTGCGGTTACCCCCGCAGCGGGCGAACCATGCCGGTCCCGCCGGGACCGACATGGACGAGGCCGGCCCACATCGCGGGGCGCTGCCGGTACCGGTCGTGGAGCTGCCGGGCGCAGGCGTGGACCGCCTCGGGGGTGGTGCGGGTGCTGAGCCCACCGAAGGTGGCGGTGGTGGCGCGGGCGGCCACGATGTCGGGCACCGGCCAGAGGGTGGCGACGACGCCGGCGAAACCGGCCAGCCGCAGGGCGGAGGCGAGGTGGATGTTCTCGTCCGGCAGCCGGGCACCGGTGGTCGCCGTGGAGCAGGCCGACAGGTACGCCAACGTCCGGCCACCCGCGGGCGGGCGGAGGGTGATCAGGTCCCGGACGCGCAGCCGGCCGTCGGCGAGCACCAGGTGACTGTCGGAGGGCCGCTCGTGGTCCGTGGTGGCGTGACAGGCGAAATGGACCACGGACGCCTCCCGCAGCAGCTCGGCGACCCGCGTCCGGGTGGCCTCGCCGCGGGACACGACGATCGTCTCCGGGCCGAGGATGTCCCGGACCGCCTCGCTCTCCGGGACAGCCCGCGGGAGCGCGGGGTGGCCGGCGGTCTCCGGCATCGCGACCACCACAGCCGGACCGCCCGGCACGGTGTCGCCGGCGTCGAGCGCCCGCAGCGTCGGCGTGTATGAACTCACCACCCGGTGCAGGGCCGCCGCGTGCAGCGGCAGGTAGGACATCGGCCCGGTCGGCAACCACCACAGGCTCGGGGTATCTCCGTCCGGGGCGAGGCCCAGCTCGGTCATCCGGTCGAGGATCGGGCCCACCGTGGTGTCCCACAGCCAGGGGAGCAGCCCGGTCAGGGCCGCCGCGGGTTCCGCGAGGAGGGACCGGGCGTGCGCCCGGACGTCGTCGAGGTCCAGACCGGTCAGCGGTACGACGTGCGTACGGCCCCCGGTCAGCAGGATCGCGTCGCACCGGTACGGGCTGACGTTGACGATCGCGACGCACCGCTCCCCCACCAGGTCACGCAGCGCGGCGAGGCCCGGTGGACGCAGGAAGGTCCCGTCGACCTCGCGGATCTGGTCGATCAGGCGGTTCCGGGCGACGGCGGCCTCCTGGCGGCTCCACGGGACCCGGCCCGGTTCCTGGGGAGCGGCCGGGTCGAGCAGCGCGTGCAGAGCGGTGAGCCGCTCGGTCAGCTCGGGTGCGCGTTCCCGGGCCACGTCGCCACCGGATCGAAGGCTCAGGGCCTGCGCGTAGAGCACTCCGCGGCCCTGCTCCAGCACCTCGACGGCAGTGTCCGGCTGTCCGAGCGACAGCGCGCAGGCGGCAGCGGCCGAGGCCAGGCCGCCGAACTGGGCCAGGAGGCGTTCCTGGTCGTCGCGGCCGAGCCCGACCCAGGCGACGAGGTCCAGCAGGCTCACCGCCGTACCGAACGCGGCGAGCGCGCCCTGCGCGTCACCGTTCCGGGCCAGCAGGTGCCCGAGCTGCTGGGCCGCGAGCGCCCGGGACAGGACCGGCGCCGGCGCGGTGCCGATCAGCCGTTCGAAGGCGGCGACCGCGGCCGGCTGGTCA
>NZ_JBEZGQ010000423.1:0-6878 GCF_040650095.1 Actinoplanes sp. NPDC048791
CTTGGCCCAGTGCTGCCCGGCCAGCTCGGACGGCGGGACCTCCATCCTGGCCATGCGTTGCCGGGTCACCGCGGTGACCGCCACCGTGCACAAGACGAGGCCGGCAAGCCCGAGGGCCCCGGCCGTCGCCTCCAGCACCGCGGCCGAGACGAGCAACCGGCGCACTGATCGTCCGGTTTCTGCCTGTGCTTCATTCATCGTCGAGCCTCCGCTCTGGACAGGTGCGTTTACGCACCGCTCACGGTTGCAGGCGCCGCACCGCCGGGCGTCACCCCGCCGGAGCGATTCGGGCCCGCCGGCACGACCGCCGGCGGGGCAGGCGGGTCGTCCCCCCGGGATGAGGCGCGGGGTGATGCCGGCCGGGAGGCTGGTCGTGGCGGTGAGATCCGCCGACGGGGAGGGGATCCGGTGCCGACCGACATGAACCTGGACGAGTTGCTGCGCGACCTCGAAGAAGGGAGTGGTCCCGTGATGGAGGCCCTCACCCGGATGAACGCGGGCGCGCTGCGGCAGGAGGCGATCGGTCCGCGTACCGCGCTGCTGGCCCGGTTCGCGGCGCTCATCGCGCTGGACGCGTCGGCACCGTCGTACCTGGTGCACCTGAGCCTGGCCGAGGAGGCCGGGCTGCGCCCGGAGACCGTCCGGGCACTGCTGATCGAGCTCGCACCGGTGGTCGGCAGCGCCCGGATCGTCTCCGCCGCGGGCAAGATGCAGCAGGCGATCCGGCTGGCCGGCGCCTGACTGCCGAAGGCATCACTGAGGGGGTGCTGCCGGGGGCGGAGACCGATGAGCGCGGCCCCCGTCCCCGGCAGCCTGGCGTCAGAGCGGGCCTGCGCCGCAGCGGTGCGGCGGCGCAGGTCCCTTTGCCCGCCGACCCAGAGGTGGAATCATGGCCCGGCCGGAAGCCCCGAACGCGGACACCGCAACATCCGAACCGGGGCCCGTACCCCCGGTGCCGCCGCCGGACGACCGGCCCGGCGGCCCGCCCGACGCCGGGGAGCTGACGCGCCTGCGCGAGGAAGTGTCGGCGCTGCACGCCAAGCTCGACACCCGGCAGCGTCGTTCCTCAGCCGTCGGCACCCTGCGCCGCGTCGTCGCCGCAGTTCTCATCGCCGTGACCGCCTTCGCGCTGGCCGGCAGTGTGGTCGGGGTGTGGGCCGCGCGTACCGCGATGAACACCGACCGGTGGGTGGCGACGGTGGCGCCGCTGCCGCAGAACCCGCAGGTCTCCGCCGCGGTCGCCGACTACGCCACGATCCAGGTCTTCGAGGCCGTCGATGTGGAGCAGCGGCTGCGTACCGTCCTGCCCCCGCAGGCCGCCTTCGTCGCCGGCCCGGTGGCCGATCAGCTGGCCGGAAAGATCCGCGAGATCACCACCACGGTCCTGCGCAGCGACCGCTTCCAGAGCATCTGGGTCGAACTGAACCGGCGCGCGCACGTGCGCGCCGTCGCCATCATCAACGGTTCCAGCGACGTGGTGCTGGCCCGGGACAACCGGGTCGAGATCGACCTGCTTCCGTTGATCAACCAGGTGCTCCGGGTGCTCAGCGCCCAGCTGCCCACGCTGTTCGGCAAACAGCTCACGCTGCCGGACCTGAACAGCGGGGCGATCCCGGTCGATCTGCGGGACCGGGTGCAGGAGACGCTGGGCGTCACCCTGCCGCCGAACTTCGCCCAGTTCACCGTGTACGACTCCGGGCAGCTGCGCGCCGCCCAGCAGGCCGTGGCCGCCGCGAAGCGTGACCTGGTCCTGGTCGTGGTCGCCACGATCGTGCTGCTGCTCATCGCGCTGGCCGTGTCGCCGGTCCGCCGGCGCACGTTGCTGCAGCTGGGCCTGTGGCTGGTCGTCGCGGCTGTGGCGATCACCGCTGTCCTGCGGGCCGTCCGCACCCAGGTGCTGCAGGAGGTTCCCGCCGGCCTGTACCGCGACGGCGTCGCGGCCGCGTTCAACGTCGTCTTCGCGCAGCTGCGGACCCGGGGCACGCAGCTGATCTGGCTCGGCGTGCTGCTGGCCGTGGTGATGTACCTCATCGGCCCGGCCCGGGGCCCGAGGTGGCTGCGCCACGCGGTCGTGACCGGGGGCCGGGCCGCGGGTCGCGGCACCAGCCGGGGAGCACACGCGCTGGGCCGGTACGGTCCGGGCTGGGCGGGACGACACCTCGACGCGCTGCGGGTCGGCGGCCTCGTCGCCGGGGCACTGCTCGCGCTCCTCCTGTCCTCGTGGACCTCCCTGCTGGTCATCGCGGTGTTGCTCGCGGTTTACGAGGTTCTGGTGACATTGGTCGGTAAGTCCGCGACCACCCACCTCGGATGAACCAGGGCGACGGGGAAAGCGCAAGGGTGGTGGGCGAAGGCCCACCACCCGTTCTGCTTCCGGAGGATTGGTCCGCCATGGGAATGAGATTCGAGATCCGTGTACGGGGCTTCCTCGGTCCCCTGCTCCGTACCTCGTTCGCCGACCTGCGTTGTGAGGCCGTGACGCGGCACTCGACCATCAGCGGGCGCCTGTCCGCCGCCGAGCTGCGCGCCCTGCTGATCCGGCTGGACGGCTGCGGCGTCGAGATGGTGCGCGTGCACTGTTCGGACGCCGACGTGACGAGTGCGCCGGCCGGCCGCAGCTGGGCCTGACCGGCGCCCGCGTCACGCGGACCGGGGCGGCCGGCGCTCACACGCCGCTGTGCACCTCGATGCGGCCGGCGGCGGCAGCCTCGGTCAACCGGTGGAAGTCCTGCTCGTTGCGGTCGGCGTAGAGCTCGCCGAACTCGACCATCGCCGTGTCGAAGCCGGCGCCGTGATCGAGATACCCGGCGATGGCGATCCGGTCACCGGTACGGGCATGGGCCCGCGCCAGAGTCCATCCGCACAGCGCGCCGTAGATCGCCAGCGTCCGGACGTCCATGGTCTCCACGACCGCGGAGCCCTTCCAGTCGCGCAGCTGACGCACGTAGAAGTCACGGACCCGGCCGTCGAACCCGTCGACGGTCTGCCAGCCGAGGAAGATGTCGCTGGCGGCCTGCATCAGCCGCTGGCCGGTCACGACCCGCTCCCCCTCGCTGGCCCAGGGGGCCGCCGCGGTCTCCCCGACGTGGGCGGCCAGCACCGACGGCGGCGCCTCCTTGACCTGCAGCAGCAGCGGGTCGTCCGCGTCGCGCCCGCTGAGCAGCACCATCCAGCACCGGGTGCCGACGCTGCCCACCCCGACGACCTTGCGCGCCAGGTCCACGAACTCGAAGGAGCCGAACAGGTGCCGCCGGTCCGGGGGCAGCGTGGCCGCGTAGCCGTCCAACATCCCACGCAGCTGCGTCTCCAGCTGGGCCCGGTCGGCGTCGGGCAGCAGGTCCTCGACCGGCACCAGCAGCGGCGGGTCGGCGACGATGCGACGGTGGCCGTCCACCACCGTCGTCAGCTTGCGGAAGGCGTGCAGACTGTCGTGCGTACGGGCCTTGGCCTGCGCCTCGGCGAAGACCTTGCGCCGGGCCTTGCTCATCTGGCTCTTGACCAGCAGGCTCACCTCGTCGAGGTCGGCGCGGGCGTACCACACCTTGAGCTCGCCCTGCTGGGCGAAGGTGCTCATCGCCTGCCGGTAGCGGGCCACCGTGGACGCCACGACGTCGGCGCGGGCCTTGCGCCGCAGGCCGTTCTGCCGCGCGGCGACGACGAGACTGGCCACCAGGCGCTTGAGGTCCCACTCCCACGGCCCCGGGTGGGTCTCGTCGAAATCGTTGATGTCGAACACCAGCCGCCGTTCCGGTGAGGCGAAAACCCCGAAATTGCTCAGGTGCGCGTCCCCGCAGAGCTGGCTGAACATTCCCGAGGAGGGGGTCCGGGCCAGGTCCGCCGCCATGATCGCGGCGGCGCCCCGGAAGAACGTGAACGGGGAGACGAGCATCCGGCCGTACCGGATCGGCACCAGCTCCGGCACCCGGGTGGCCGCCTGTCCCGCCAGCAGCTCGACCGGATCGGCCCGGCCCTCCGCCGGGGCCAGGGCGGCCTGAGCCTCGAACGGCACGTGGTGCCGGGCCGACCGTCCCACGGCGTAGCGGGCGGCCGGGTCCGCCGGCCGTCCGACGGCCGGCGCCGCTTCCGTGCGATCTGCCGCGCGAATGGTCATCGGGTACCTCCGGAGCTGGGATGAGACCGTGGTGGATCTGTTGACTGCGACGACACACCCCCGGCGACCGGCCCGCACCATCCCGCCGGGACGATCCGGACCGCGGCCCGCGGAAATCGGCGGTATCTCGCGGGGGCGCCCACCGGCTGCGCCGTCACTCGCGCGGGATGACGTGCACCCGGACCGGTCACCGCACGCTGGGGCAGGTCCGTCCGAGGAGCAACACCTGACGAAGGAGGAACACATGGCCACGACCGAGAACGTCACGGGATGAGGTGCGAGGGCCATGGTCGAGCCGACATACCAGGTCAGGGTGTCCGGGGTGATTCCGGCTGAGCTGCTGGCCGAGCTGCCGGACCTCACCGTGCGCGTCGAACCGCCGGAGACCGTGCTGCACGGGTCGCTGCCGGACCAGTCCGCCGTCGTCGGACTCATCTCGCGCATGCACGGTCTGGGGCTGCGCCTGATCGAGGTGCGCCGGCTGCCCCCGGACGAGGAACCGAAGCCGCAGTCCGGCTTCGCGGACTGACCCGCTCATTCCCGGAGGATGGCGCGCCCGGTGCGGGCGGGCGCGGACCATACGACCACACCCCGAGCGAAGGAGATCACCATGGTGGAGTCACTGCTGGCCACCGGGCTCCTCGTGCTGATCCTCGCCGACATCACCGCGCACGTCAGCCGCCGGCGTTTCCAGCGGGCCGGGGCTGCCTTCCGCTGCCGCATCCGCACGAGCGGCTACACCTCGGCGAGCTGGCCCCGGCTGCGGCGGCACTGGTCACGGCGGATGTGGGCGAGGTGGGCCGGCG
Source organism: Actinoplanes sp. NPDC048791 (assembly GCF_040650095.1). Taxonomy (NCBI): domain Bacteria; kingdom Bacillati; phylum Actinomycetota; class Actinomycetes; order Micromonosporales; family Micromonosporaceae; genus Actinoplanes; species Actinoplanes sp. NPDC048791. Next base: position 4,918 of record NZ_JBEZGQ010000423.1, read on the forward strand.
ACGTGCTGGTCGTCCGCCGCGGACCGGTGCTCGCCCGGAGCGTGCGACTGGGTGCGCAATGGTCGCCGACCAGCGTGTACGCCGTCGCGCCGCGGGACGTACGAAGCCTGGGACCCGAACCGATCGCGATCGATCTCCGGATCGGGGACGGGTCCCGGATCGAGGTCGCCGCCGCCCAGCGCGGGCGGCTGAACCTGGTGGGGCCGTTCCTCGCCGCAGCCGTCAGCGCGCTGCCGAGAGCACCGGCGCCCCGCAGCCGTTCCTGACCGACTCCCATCGAGAAAGTGGATGCCATGTCAGACACAGTGAAACGTACCGCCTGGGTGGGCCTGGTCGTGTTCGGTGGCGTCATGCTGGCGCTCTCGGGCGGCTTCCAGATGATGCAGGGCTTCGTCGCCATCCTGCGCGACGAGTACTACTACGTCACCCGCGACGGCCTGCTCATCACCATGGACTACACCGCCTGGGGCTGGACCCATCTCGGCCTCGGGCTGATCGCGGTGGGCACCGGCATCGGGGTGCTGGCCGGGCAGATGTGGGCCCGGGTGGTCGGCATCATCATCGCCGTGCTCAGCGCCCTGGTGAACCTGGCCTTCCTGTCGGCCTACCCGGTCTGGAGCACCATGATCATCGCCATGGACGTCCTGGTCATCTACGCGCTCACCATGCACGGCAGCGAGGTCAGGGCCGACCGCTGAGGAGCCGGGGCCCGCGTGCCCGGACCGACGAAGGGATGCACCGTGGTCCGGAGATCAGTGCCGGTCCAGCGGCCGGCAATCAGGCTGCGCGGACGCCACGACGGCGCGTTGCCGACCCACCCGTCCACCGGCGCGAGCACCAGCGCCTCCCTGCTGCCCCGCGGGGTGGTGGTGCTGCTCGGGCTGGCCTGCACGGTTGTCGCCGTGGCCGGGATGCGCTCGGTGTCGGACATCCTCGGCCCGGTCCTGCTCGCCCTCATGCTGACCGTGACGGCGAGCCCGATCGGCTCCTGGCTGCGCCGGCACGGCGCGCCGGCCTGGACCGCGGGGCTGGCTCTGATCGTGACGGTCTACCTGATCCTGCTCGGTCTGGGCGGTGCCCTGGGGTTCGCCCTGGCCCGGCTGATCGACCTGATGCCGCAGAACCAGGCCCACATCGCGCAGCTGCGCGCGGACGCGACCCGGACGCTCGACGGCGTCGGCATCGGCCCGCAGCAGGTGCAGGAGCTCACCGCGCCGGTCCGGGCCGACGGCGTCGCCGACCTGGTGCACGCGGTTCTGGGCGGTGCCCTCGGCGTGCTGTCCAACGGCTTCTTCCTGCTCGCCGTCCTGCTCTTCCTGTGCCTGGACGCGGTGCACTTCCCGGCACGCCTTCGCCGAGCCGCCCGGGAGCGCCCGGAGGTCGTCGGCGCGCTGCGCGGCTTCGCCCAGGGCACCCGGCGCTACCTGCTCGTCTCGACCATCTTCGGCATCATCGTGGCGGTCATCGACACCCTGATGCTGTGGGCGCTGGGCATCCCGCTGCCGCTGCTGTGGGGGCTGCTGTCGTTCATCACCAACTACATCCCCAACATCGGCTTCGTCGTCGGCCTGGTGCCCCCGGCGCTGCTGGGTCTGCTCGAGGGCGGCCCGCGGCTGATGCTCGCCGTCATCGCCCTCTACTGCCTGGTCAACTTCGTGATCCAGTCGGTGATCCAGCCCAAGATCGTCGGTGACGCGGTCGGGCTGTCGGCGTCCGTGTCGTTCCTGTCGCTGGTGTTCTGGACCTGGGTCCTGGGCCCGCTCGGCGCCCTGCTGGCGATTCCGCTGAGCCTGCTGACCAAGGGCCTGCTCGTGGACATCGACCCGGCGACCCGCTGGATCGGCGCGCTGATCTCCAGCACCGGCGCGCAGGAGGAACCGGCCACCGGCGACCGGCCGGCCCCCGTTCCGCCGGGATGACCGTCGTGCCACCCGTTCCGGAGGGCCCGCACCGCGGAGCCG
>NZ_JBEZGQ010000424.1:0-6870 GCF_040650095.1 Actinoplanes sp. NPDC048791
TGCTGATCGCCGATGTGGCGGGCCGGCCGGTGGCCGGTGCGGTGGTCGACGTCTGGCAGTCCAACGACGTCGGCTTCTACGACGTGCAGCTCCCCGAGCAGGCCGGGCCGGTGCTGCGGGCCCGGTTCACCAGCGACGACGCCGGCCGGGTGCGCTTCTGGTCGATCCTGCCGTCGGAGTACCCGATCCCGGACGACGGCCCGGTCGGGCAGATGCTCGCGGCGACCGGCCGTCACCAGTACCGCGCGCCGCACCTGCACTTCATGATCAGCGCGCCGGGCTATCGCCGCCTGGTCACCCAGCTGTTCGTGGCGGGCGGCGCCTACCTGGACTCCGACACCGTGTTCGGGGTCAAGGACGACCTGATCGTCGACTTCGCGCCCGGCTCCGGTCCTCCGCCGGACGGTCGCGCGGTCGAGGAATGGCACCAGGTGTCGTACACCTTCCGGATCGCCGAGGAGAAGCCGTGACAGACGTGGTCGAGACCGACGTGCTCATCGTCGGCAGCGGGCCCGCCGGCAGTGCGGCGGCGATGCTGCTGAGCACGTACGGCGTGCCGAACATCATGGTCACCAAGTACAGCCGGCTGGCCGACACACCCCGCGCGCACATCACCAACCAGCGCACGATGGAGGTGTTGCGCGACGCCGGCCTCGAGGAGCAGGTGGTCGCCCTGGCCACGCCGCAGCACCTGATGGGCCAGACGCCGTTCGTGTCCGCGCTCAACGGCGAGGAACTGGGCCGGCTGCACACCTGGTACACCCACCCGTCCCGGCAGGCCGACCACGACCTGGCCTCGCCCACGGCCATGTGCGACATGCCCCAGCACCTGATGGAGCCGGTGCTGGCCGGCGCCGCCACCGCCCGCGGCACCCACCTGCGCTACGACACCGAATACCTGTCGCTGACCCAGGACGACGACGGCGTCACCGCGACCGTGCGCGACCGGCTGCGCGGCGACGAGTACCGGATCCGCGCGAAGTACCTGATCGGCGCCGACGGCGGGCGCAGCAAGGTGGCCGAGGACATCGGCCTGCCGATGGTCGGCCGGATGGGCGTCGCCGGCAGCATCAACATCGTCTTCGAGGCCGACCTGACCCGCTACGTCGCGCACCGGCCCAGCACCCTCTACTGGGTGCTGCAGACCGGCGCCGACGTCGGCGGCATCGGCATGGGCCTGGTGCGCTGCGTCCGGCCGTGGCACGAGTGGCTGATCGTCTGGGGCTACGACATCGACGGCGAGCCGCCGGACCTCACCGACGCGTACGCCCGGCAGATCGCCCACCAGCTCATCGGCGACGACACCGTGCCGGTCACCATCAAGTCGTCGTCGGCCTGGACGGTCAACCACCTGTACGCCGAGCGTTACCACCAGGGCCGGGTGTTCTGCGCCGGCGACGCGGTGCACCGGCACCCGCCGTCGAACGGGCTGGGCTCCAACACCTCGATCCAGGACGCGTACAACCTGGCCTGGAAGCTGAAGTTGGTGCTGTCCGGGGCGGCCGGGCCGGGGCTGCTGGAGTCGTACAGCGCGGAGCGGGCGCCGGTCGGCGCGCAGATCGTGGAACGGGCCAACCGCAGCATCGGCGAGACCGGCCGCATCTTCCAGGCGCTGGGCCTGCTCTCGACCGAGGACCCGGACCAGATGCGGGCGAACATGGACGCCCGCAAGCTCCCCGGTGACGCCTCGGAGAAACAGCGCCAGCTGCTGCGCGAGGCGATCGCCTTCAAGGACTACGAGTTCAACACCCACGGCGTCGAGCTGGACCAGCGTTACCGCTCGGCGGCGGTCGTCGGTGACGGTACGCAGGCACCGGCCAACCCTCGCGACGAGGAACTGTTCCACCACCCGACGACCTGGCCCGGCGCCAAGGTGCCGCACGCCTGGCTGGGCCACGGCTCCGAGCGGATCTCCACCCTCGACGTGGGCGGCCACGGCCGGTTCACGCTGCTCACCGGCATCGGCGGCGAGCCGTGGGTCGCGGCGGCGGCCACGCTCGCCGGCACGCTGGGGGTCCCGCTGACCGCGGCGACGGTCGGCCCCGGGGCCGACTACGAGGACCTGTACGGCGACTGGGCCCGCCTGCGCGAAGTCGGCGACACCGGCTGCGTGCTGCTGCGCCCGGACAACTACGTCGCGTTCCGCAGCCCCGGCCTGCCCGGCGATCCGGCGGAGGTGCTCGGGGCGGCTCTGCGCCGGGTGCTGGCCCGTGACGAGGCCGTCCCCGGATCCTCAGCTCCGTAAATCGGACACCGCCGATCACCCGGAAGTGGCCCTCCGGACGCCTAGGGTGGAGAGGACCAGGCCTGAGGAGGGAACATGCGGATCAGTGACGTTCTTCGTGTCAAGGGCGGGCAAGTCGTGACGGTGTCTCCGGAGACGCGCGTCGACGCTCTGCTGACGGTGCTGGCCGAGCACCGGATCGGCGCCATCGTGGTGTCCGCCGACGGGTCCAGGGTCGACGGCATCGTCAGTGAGCGCGACATCGTGCGGGCCCTGGCCGTACGCGGTGCCGCGGTGCTGGCCGAGCCGGTCACCGCCATCCACACCGCCGAGGTGCACACGGTCGAGCCCGACGCCCCGCTCGAGGACGTGGAGCGCTTGATGACCGAGCGGCGGTTCCGGCACGTGCCGGTGGTCGTCGACGGCACCCTGCACGGCATCGTGAGCATCGGCGACGTGGTCAAGGAACGGATCGGGGAGCTGGAGACCGAGCGCTCCTCCCTCGCCGGCTACATCACCGGCGAACGCTTCTAGGTCGTGGTGGGGCACCGATCGCCACCGTGGGTGCTGTAGCTGAGCCGCCGCGCCTGCCGAACCCGGTAGGTGCGGTGCGCGCGTTCTGGGTCCGCCATCCGCGGGTGGTGGACTCGCTCGTCGCCCTCCTCTGCGTCCTGTGGAGTTTTGACAACGGCGCGGGACTCCGGATACCGCAACCGGTCGATCCGGCGTGGGGAGCCGTCAGCCTGATCGTGGCGGCCACGATGCTGGTTCGCCGTACGCGGCCGTGGTGGCCGGTGGCGGCGGTGGCTGCCGGTGGCGCCCTGATGACCGAGCACTTCATCGGTGTGGCGCTCGCCTGCGCGCTGTACGCACTCGCCGCGTACCGCTCCACGGGCCAGGCGGTGCTCGGCTCGGTGCTGGCAGTGGTCGCGGTGACCGCGCCGGCCGACCCGGCACAGTGGCGTGCGAAGGGAGTCCTCTACGCGGTCATCGCGGTGATCGCTGTATTCTCCGGCGCCAACGTCCGGATCCGGCGGCGGTACCTGCAGGCGCTGCTCGACCGTACGGTCCAGCTCGCACGGGAGCGGGAACGGGAGGGGCAGTTGGCGGCGGCGCGCGAGCGTACGAGGATCGCCCACGACCTGCACGACATCGTGGCCCACAGCCTGACCGTGATGGTTCGCCTGGCCGACGGCGCCGCCGCCGTGGGGGACACCGAGCCGGACCGCGCCCGTTCGGCCGCGGAGCGGATCGGCGGCATCGGCCGGGAGGCGATGACCGACATGCGCCGGCTGCTCGGGGTGCTCCGAGACGGCGGCGAGGCCGAGCCGGCGACACAGGACCTGGACACCCTGGTCGCGACCTTCCGCACTGCCGGGTTACCGGTGGAAGTTCGCCGGCAGGGCGCGGAGCCGACGTCCCCGAGCCTGCGCATCGCCGTGTTCCGCACCGTCCAGGAGTCCCTGACCAATGCGCTGCGCTACGCCCTTGACGCGCGGCGGGTGCTCGTCGACGTGGACTACCGGGCCGACCCCATCGTCGTCGACGTCGTCGACGACGGGCGCGGCACCGGACCGGCACCGTCGGTGGGCACCCGGCAGGGACTGGTCGCGCTGAAGGAGAGACTCGCGCTCTACGGCGGTACGGTCGAGGCCGGTCCGCGGCCGGGGCACGGCTGGGCCGTCCGCGTGACCCTGCCACTCGTCGAGTGAGGGAACCGATGGCTGAGACGACCGTGCTGCTCGTGGACGACCAGGCGCTGGTGCGCGAAGGCATGGCGATGGTGCTGGGCCGGGAACCCGGCCTGAGGATCGTGGGGGAGGCCGACGACGGTCGCGCGGGTGTCCAGCTCGCCCGCCTGCACGGGCCGGACGTGGTGCTGATGGACGTGCGGATGCCGGTGCTCGACGGCATCGAGGCGACCCGGGAGATCGTGGCGCACTGCCCGCGGACCCGGGTGCTCATCCTGACGACGTTCGACCTCGACGAGTACGCGTTCAACGGCCTGCGCGCCGGCGCGAGCGGGTTCCTGCTCAAGGATGCGCGTTCAGCCGACCTGGTTGCGGCGGTCCACACGGTGGCGGCCGGTGAGGCGGTGGTCTCGCCCCGGATCACCCGTACGCTGCTGGACCACTACCGGGCAGGACCGGCCACCCCGCCGGAACGCGAACGCCTGCTGGAGGAGTTGACCAGCCGGGAACGCGAGGTCCTCGTGGCCATCGCCCGCGGCCGGTCGAACACCGAGATCGCCGCCGAGCTGTTCCTCTCCGAGTCGACGGTGAAGACCCACGTCGGCCGGGTCCTGGCCAAGCTCGGCGCCCGCGACCGGGTGCACGCCGTCATCTGGGCACACCGCCACGGCCTGGTCTGAGTGGTACCGCAGTACCACTGCCGGAAGGCACCGCGGGTGGATGGGGGCGCCCTTCCTTCTCCGTAGCGTCAGATGCATGATCGAAGTGACGAGAACCTGGTTCTTGGCTGTCGCAGCGGTCGTCACCGCCGTCCTGTTCTTCTTCGTCGCCTTGCTCGTCACCGCTCAGACGACCGGGAACGCGTGGCTGTCCTACGCCGTTGCCACACTCGTCGCGGTCATGTGTGCGACGGGTCTGGCCCGGTTGTCGGTGCCGCTGCGAGGCAGCCGCAGCAGGCTGACCGTGAACGTCTGCCTGGCGGTTTCGCTCCTGCTGGCAGCCGGGCTGTCCTGGGCCTGGTTCGGAGCGCCGGCCACCTTCACGCCGCTGCCCGGCTCGCCGGCCGAGCAGTACTGGGACCTGCCGACCGGCTCCCGGATCGCCTACGTCCGCACCGCCGGCACAGTGACGCACGCCGAACCGGTGCTCCTCGTCCACGGTGGCCCCGGGGCCCCGGCCAGCAACAGTGACGGGTTCGCCCAGCGCCTCGCTGCTGCCGGATTCGCCGTCTACAACTACCAGCAGGCTGGTGCCGGCCGGTCCAGCCGGCTCGATCCGAGCGATTACACCGTCGCCCGGCACGTCGCCGACCTCGACGCCATCCGGCAGCAGCTGGGAGCCCCGAAGACGGTGCTGATCGGCTCGTCGTGGGGTGGACAGCTCATCGCGCACTACCTTGCCGTGCACCCGGACAACGTCGCGAAGGTGGTCGTCGCGAGTCCCGGAGCCATGTCGAGCGACTCCTTCAGCGACGGCAGCCTGACACCGGACGGCAAGAGCGACCAGAGCCGTCAGCTCGCGGCGCACACCCGCTTCGCGGCGACCTTCTTTCTGGGCCAGGTGGGTGGACTGCCGGCGGCCAGGACCTTGATGTCCGACCACACGGCCGACGGGCTCTATCAGCAGTTCGTCCGCAGCCTGACCATGAGCTCCGGCTGTCCTGACGCCGCCGCGGTCGAACGGCCCGTCGACGCCACCGCCGGGTACGGCCTCTGGGTCAACATCGCCACCTCGGCCTCGGCGTCGAAGGCGGCCGACCCCCGGCCGGCGTTGCGCCGCAATCCCACCCCCGTGCTGGTGCTGCGGGCCGAGTGCGACTACCTCCGCTGGGAGGTGACCCGCGAATACCGTGACACGTTCCCGCGAGCGACGATGCTGACCATCAACGGCGCCGGACATTCCGTTCTCGCCGACAGGCCGGCCGAAACCGGCACGGCCGCTGTTGCCTTCCTGACCGGAGGAGCCCTGCCGGCCGAGCCGTACACCGCTGCCGAGGCGCCCTGGCGACGGTGAGATGGCACGATGCGGCGGTGACGCTCAAGGTTGCCACCACCCAGCCCGCCGGGACCGCCGACGCCCGCGAGAACGGCCGCATCGTCCGTGAGCTGATGCGTCAGGCCGCGGCGGCCGACGTCCGGCTGATCCACCTGCCCGAGGGGTTCCTGTCCGGATACGCCAAGGAGCAGATCGCCGACTGGGCCGACGTCGACTGGGACGCCGTCCGCGCCGAGCTGCGTTCGACAGCTGACCTGGCCCGCGAACTCGGGATGTGGGTGGTGCTGGGGTCGGCGCACCCGCTGACCCCGCCGAACCGCCCGCACAACAGCCTCTATGTGATCTCGGATCAGGGCCGGGTCGTCACCCGCTACGACAAGCGGTTCTGCTCGAACACCGAGATCACCCGGTTCTACAGCCCCGGCTTCGAGCCGGTCGTGTTCGACGTCGACGGGTACCGGTTCGGCCTGGCCATCTGCATCGAGGTCAACTTCCCGCAGCTGTTCGCCGAGTACGACCGCCTCGGCGTGGACTGTCTGCTGCTGTCCGCCTGGCCCGTCGACGAGATCTTCTTCCGCAAGGCGCAGGCGCACGCCGCGATCAACAACTACTGGCTCAGCCTGTCGGTACCCGCGCAGAGCGCCGGGTTGATGCCCTCGGCGATCATCGGCCCCGACGGGAGCGAACTGACCGCGGTCGCCGCGCCGGAGCAGCCGGCCGTCGCTGTCCTTGATCGCGATGCGCCGGAGTTTCACATCGCCTTGGACCTCGCCCGCCCGTGGCGGGCCGCCGCCAACCAGGGCGACATCTACCGCAGCCGCCGGGTCGAGGATCCGCGCAGCACCGACCGGACGCTCAGCTGAGCAGAGCGGCCCGGGGACGCGTACGTCCCCGGACCGCCACGTCTCACACCGCGTTCAGTGGCTCCGCGGGCGCCATCCGCCGGGTCACGACGTGGAC
>NZ_JBEZGQ010000425.1:0-3291 GCF_040650095.1 Actinoplanes sp. NPDC048791
CGAGCTGGCCCGCCACGCTGCCGACCGCTCCGGCCGCCCCCGACACGAACACAGTGTCGCTCGGCCGGACCGGTGCCGCCTCGGTCAACGCCGCGTACGCCGTCAGCCCGGTGGTGCCCAGCACCCCGAGATACGCCTGCGCCGGCCCGGACGACGTGTCCACCAGGGTCGCGCTCGTGGCGTCCAGGACGGCGTAGTCCCGCCAGCCCAGGAAGTGGGACACCGTCGCGCCGGTCGCGATGGTGGCCGACTTCGAGGCGATCACCTCGCCGATCGCGCCGCCTTCGAGAGCGGCGTCCAGCTGGAACGGCGGGAGGTAGGACGGTTTGTCGTCCATCCGCCCCCGCATGTACGGGTCGACCGACATCCACGTGTTGCGGACCAGGATCTGCCCCTCCGCGAGTGGCGGCACCGCGGTGCTGACGAGGTGGAAGTGCTGGTGGCCGGGTGGGCCGACAGGCCGGCCGGCCAGCCGGATCTCCCGGCCGGTGAGGTTCTTGTCCATGCCGGTCAGCCTGCGACCTCGCCCCCTGCGCAGCCAGAGCCCTGGGTTGGGTACCCACCGGATGGCTACCCTGGCGCGGTGGACACCCGTGCGGAGTTGACCGGCTTTCTGATGTCGCGCCGCGCCCGGCTGCAACCCGAGACCGTCGGGGTGCCGCGTTACGGCGAGCGGCGGCGGGTGCCGGGGCTGCGCCGCGAGGAGCTGGCCCAGCTGGCCGGGGTGAGCGTCACCCACTACACCCGGCTGGAGCAGGGGCACGGCCGCAGCGTGTCGGCCGAGGTGCTCGATGCGGTTGCCGGGGCGATGCGGTTGAGCCGGGACGAGCGGGAGCATCTGAGCAATCTTGTGCACCCGCCGCGGGCCGAGCCCGGGCCGGCCGACCCCGAGGTACGCGTCGACCTGATGTGCCTGATCGACGGGATGACCCACACACCCGCGTTCGTGCACGGCCGGCACGGGAACATCCTGGCCGGCAACGGTACGGCCGCACGGCTGCTCGGCGAGCCGGCGTCCGACCGGGGCAGCTGGCCGCAGCTGGTCTTTCTCGACGGGCCTTTCCGGTCCATGCTGCTCGACCCGGGGCGGGAGCTGCTGGCCCGCCGGCACGTCGCGTACCTGCGCCTGAATCTGGGCCGTTATCCCCGCGACCGGGCACTGGCCGAGGTTGTCGAGTCGTTGCACTCGTCGAGCGCTGACTTCCGCCGGCTCTGGGCCGAGCACGAGGTGGCGGACTGGGCCGACGTCACCTGCCGGCTGCGGCATCCGGTGGTGGGCGACATCGAGATCGCCGTCGACGTCATGAAGGCGACCGGGGAACCGGACCAGTGGCTCGTCACCTTCACGACCGAGCCGGGCTCGTCCTCGCAGGAGGCACTGCGCCGGCTGGCGGCCTGACGGAGAGGTTGACATGACCACGACAGAGTTCACGCTGCGGGCGGCCCGTCCGGATGACATCGCCGCCATCGCCGTGGTGTGGCATGCCGGCTGGCCGGACGGTCACCTCGGCCATGTGCCCGAGCAACTGGCGCAGTACCGGCAGCTCGACGACTTCCGCCGCCGGGTTCCCGACCGTCTCGCCGGCACCGTGGTGGCCACGATCGACGACCGCGTGGCCGGCTTCGTAATGGCTCACGACGACGAGGTCGAGCAGCTGTACGTGGCGGCCGAGGCCCGGGGCCGGGGCGTGGCGGACGCCCTGCTGCGCCGCGGTCAGGAGCTGGTCTCCGCCAACGGCTTCGGCCGCGCCTGGCTCGCCGTGGCGACCGGCAACGCGCGGGCCCGGGCTTTCTACGAACGCATGGGCTGGACCGACGCCGGGCCGATCGAGTACGCCGCGCAGACCACGACCGGGTCGATCGCGGTCTTTTGCCACCGTTACGAATCCGCCTGAGTCCGTTACCTGACTGCCGTTCCCGCAGATTGACGGATAGTGAAGGGCTCGGGTTCGCGGCAGGAGGACGGGCATGGTCCCGCAACCGCACGGCAGGGTCGTCGAGATCCGGGTGCACGGTGTCAGCGGTACGCCGATCGAGTCGGTCCTCGACGACCCGTGGCCCCGCCAGGTCGCCGGGGACGACGCCGGGCGCATCTTCCGCCGTACCGCCAGGCATCCGTCCGGCCGGGTGATCGAGGGTTATCACTGGGGCCGGTACACCGCGGGGTCGCCGTCGCGGGCGCTGTGGCTGCTGCTGGTGCCGTTCGCGCTGGTGAACGTGGCCCGGTTCGCGCTGTTGCTGCCCGAGCGGCGGCGCACCCGGGACCGGGTCGCCGACGGCGTGATCCGGCTGCTGGGCCTGGTGCTGACCGTGACGATCGTGGTGACCACCTGCTATCTGGGCTGGAACGTGCTGGCCCGGCAATGCGGCCCGGGCGTCTGCTCCGGCGGCTTCTGGCTGCTCGACTGGTACGCCGGCCGCTCCCCGGGCGTCCGTGAGCTGGTCGGCGCGGTGCTGCCGGGCGTGGTCCTGCTGGTCTTCTGGCAGTTCGACCGGTTGTCGTTCCCGCACGACCCGCCGGGCATCGCGCGTTCGCAGCGCCCCGGCAGCAACGGCGACCTCGGCGATCCGGGTTTCTGGCGCGGCGCTTCCGCGCAGACCTCGTGGCAGCGGGCCGCGCACGTGTGGACCGGCTGCGCCGCCGCCGGTCTGCTGGCCCTGGCCATGCTCGGCCGCCCGGGGGACTGGGCCGGCGAGAGTCCGGTCTTCACCGCGGCTTGCGGGATCGTGGCCGCGGTTCTGGCCGCCGGTCTGGTCAGCGGCGTATCGCTGGTGATCCGTAATCCGACGCCGGACGAGAAAGAGGCTGTCCCGGACGGCCGTGACCCGGTGGCCCTGCGCACGGGGATGCGGGCGACGCGGTGGTCCACGGCGGGAGCCGCGCTCGCCGCCGTCGTCCTGGCCGCGATCGGCCTGGACCACGTGACGCCGGCGGCGCCGCAGGGTGTGGGCGCGACCTTCTCGGCCGTCGCCAACGGCGTGTTCGCGCTGCTCGGTGCCGTGCTGCTGGTGCTGCTCGGGGTCTGTGCGCTGCTCGCGTACGGGGCCGGCGGGCGCGAGTTGCGGCTCGGCGGGGGTGAGCGGCCGGCGATCCCGGTGTCGTTCCGGCCGTTCTACTTCGGGATGGGCGGCTGGCTCGGCGCGGCGCTCGGCGCGACGGCCGGGATGGGCATGAGCGCGGCCGCGGTGTTCTGGACGGCCCGGGCGCTGGGGGAGCCGGTCGTCGACGGCGCGCGGACACAGCCGCAGCAGATCGAGATCGCGGCCGTCTACTGGATCATGGCCGCGGTG
>NZ_JBEZGQ010000425.1:3301-6823 GCF_040650095.1 Actinoplanes sp. NPDC048791
CGCTAGCCGTGGTGCTCGCGGTGGCGTTGCTGCCGCTGGCCGCGTGGCTGCTGCGCCGGCGGACGTGGTGGCTGCTGGTGCCGGCGTTGCTGGCCGCATCGGGTACGGCGGCCTGGGCAGTGCTCGCCCACCCCGGCCCCGACGTGCTGTCCCGGCAGGCGGAGTGGCTCATCGCGGGTCTCGCGCTGGTGCTCGCGGTCGCCTGCGTGGTGTTCTTCACCGGCCGCGACAGTTTCCGGCGCCTGCTCTGCCAGGACTACACCAGCAACGAGAACCTGATCCGGGCCCAGGCGCGGGTGGCCGGCCGCTGGCGGATCGCGATGATCCGTTACCGCTACCACCACGTCATCGGCCTGCTCGCCACGCTCGGCGGGTTGGCGGTCATCGTCTCGGCGGGGGCCTGCGCCTGGCTGCTGGCCGCGTACGACGAGCCGCCGCGGGCGCTGATGGGCAACGCGACCGGCCCGCTCGGACAGCTCGGCGTCGTGGTCGTCTCGTTCGGCGCGACCGGGCTGGTCGTGCTCGGACTGGGCACGTGGCGACGGCCGGGGCTGCGTACCACGGTCGGGGTGATCTGGGATCTGCTGTCGTTCTGGCCGCGGGTGGGCCATCCGCTGTGCCCGCCGCCGTACGGCGGCCGGGCCGTCCTCGCGGTGGCCGGACGGGCCGCGCAGTGGGCCGATCGCGGGGTGCCGCACGGCGAGCGGGCCGACCACGTTGTCCTCTCCGGACACAGCCAGGGCAGCGTGATCACGTTCGCCGCCTGCGCGGTCCTCCTGAACCAGGCGGCCGGCCGGTCCAGCGAGGGCGGCGAGGCGGACGACCTGAACTTCGCCCGGTCGCGGGTCACTGCCGGGCGGCTGCACATGATCACGTACGGCTCGCAGTTGCAGTTCCTCTATGCCCGGTTCTTTCCGTCCTATCTGGGGTTCGCGCAGCTCCACGAGGTCGGCACCGGAGGGCTGCGGCAGCGCTGGCTCAACGCTTTCCGGTGGACCGACCCGCTGGGCGGCCCGGTGCTCTCCTGGCAGGTCCCGCAGGCGCGGGAGAAGTTCGGTCCGGACCTCACCGAGTGGCGCACGATGGGCTGCGGGCCGGACTGCACCGAGCACCAGCCGGTCGTACGCTGCGGCTGCCCGCAGCCGTGCCCGGATCCCTCCGCCGGCTGCCCGGAACCGCGCTACTGGACGGTCGGCGCGGACGTGCGCCTCCGGGACCCGGCCACCATCGTGGACTCACCGGACGTGCCCCGGCTGGCCGCCCGGGGACACAGCGGATACCTGTCCGACCCGGCGTACGAGATCCTCCTGCAGGATCTGCTCGACGGCACAGTGCCGGCCGGCCACCGTACGCAGCCCCACACCCGCGGCGGCGCTGTGAAGGTGTGACGGCCAAGGCACACTGGGCGAATGACGCCGCTGTATCGGCAACGGATGAAGCAAGCGGTGCGGTACGCGTGGATGATGCGGCTGGCGCTGCTGGCTGCGGTCTTCGTCACCGCCTGGGTGCTGCTGTACGACCTGCTCTCCTGGGCGTTCCTGGCCGCCCTGTTGATCACTGTGGTCTGCCTGTTCCCGTCGATGCTGGTGCCGTGGCCCTGGTCCCGGATGGGTCTCCGGTACGGGCTGGCCACCGGCCTCGAGACCGGTAGGGACACCTACCTGGAGCTGGCCGCCAAGTGCGCGGCGGCCGGCGACCACGCGGAGCAGATCTCGCTCCTGCGGGCGTTGGCCGGGCATGCCGATCCGGAGGCGTACCAGCTGCTGCTCACGGTCCTGGCCGAGCACGGGAGCCCGGCCGACGTGTCGGATCTGCGCAGGAGCGTTCTCCGGTATTCGCCGGAGGAAAGTCCGCTGTTCAAGCCGTGGCCGGGCCTGGACGGTCCCGGGCTGCTCGGGCACGCCCAGGATGCCCGGCGGACCGGCGACCCCTGGGCGCTCCGAAGTCTGGCGCTGCTCCTGGACGCGGCCGGGATGCCGGACCCGGAGATCTGGCGCCGGCTGGTCGATGCCCGGGTGGGTGGGTTCCATGGGCCGCTGGCCCGGCACCTGGCCGATACCGGCCGGCTCGACGAGGCGGTTGAGCTCATGCGGGTGGGCCCGGACGGCAGCCGCCCGAACTTCCTCGAAGTCAAGGAGTTCCTGCGCGAGCGCGAGCTGGACAGGCAACTGGAGGACGAGGCGCGGCGGGTGTGGGACGAGCTCCGCGTGACCGAGGCGCTGGTCGAGCTCCGGCAGCTGCTGGACGAGCAGGGCCGCCTCGACGAGCTTGCCGCGTTGCCGGAGCCGGCGCCGTCGAGGTCGTCGGGAGGCGCGCCGGAGGGCCGGTGGCCGGGGTTCAGCGCGAACCTCACCATGCCGAGCCCGGGCTATCAGGGGCCCACCTTCATGTGACCCCGTCCTTGCCAAACGCGTAACACACTCGTTACGCTTTTGCGGTGGACGAGGTGGCGGCGGCGATCGCCGATCCGGTGCGCCGCGACATTCTGGTGATGTTGCGGGAGCGGAGTCTGCCCGCGGGGGAGATCGCCGACCGGTTCGCCATCAGCCGGCCCGCCGTGAGCCGGCACCTGCGTGTGCTGCGGGAGAGCGGGCTGGTCCGCGACACGCTCGTCGGCCGCCGGCGACTCTACGAGCTCGACCCGTCGCGGCTCGCCGGGCTGATCGAGTGGCTCGATCAGTTCACCGCGGCCGTCGGCTGGGAGCGCCGCTTCGACGCCCTGGAGACCGAGGTCTACCGCACCCGTCGCGAGCGCCGCCGAGGCGGCCCGACCGACCGACGACAGGAGAACACGGCATGATCAGCTCACCCACCGGCCGGCTCTTTCCCACCGGCGACGGCGGCGATCTTGTGGTCAGCCGTACGTTCCGCGCCCCGATCGAGGACGTGTGGGCCAGTGTGACCGAGTCCGACCGCACCGCCCGCTGGTTCGGCGCCTGGACGGGTGACGCCGCCCCCGGAAACACGATCAAGGTGCAGATGGCCTTCGAGGAGGGGGCGCCCTGGTTCGACTATCGGATCGACGCGTGCGAGCCGCCGCGCCGGCTGGCTTTGTCGATGACCGACCAGTCCACCAACCGGCAGATCGAGCTGCTGCTGTCGCACAGCGAGGGCCGGACCGAGCTGCGGCTCGTGCACCGCCTCGACACCGTCGCCGAGACCGGCGACATGGGCCCCGGCTGGGAGTACTACCTCGACCTGCTGGTGGCGGCCCGGGACGGCCTGCCCACCCCGAGCTTCGACGACTACTACCCGGCCATGAAGCCGTACTACGAGGGCCTGCTGACCCCCACCGACCCGGCCTGACCGCTGATCTTTTCTGGGCCGCGCTGACAGTCGTCGATCCGAAACGGCTTGAGATCCGTATCACTGTCAGGGCCGGATGCAGGGATCCGGCGAGCGGAGGCGCCACGGTGAACGGCAGACATGGCAAGGAGCCGCCGCGGTCCGGACCGTCCCCGGACGCGCCCGACGACGCCCGGGACTGGTTCGAACCGCGGGCCGCCGTGACCGAGCCGACGC
>NZ_JBEZGQ010000426.1:0-6788 GCF_040650095.1 Actinoplanes sp. NPDC048791
CCCTGCTCGACCAGCTCGCCGAGCAGGGCGTGCGCGTCGGCCAGGCGCTGGGTGAGCGCCTCGCGCAGCTCACCGGCCGAGGTGCGTTCCGCGTCGGCCCGGTCCAGCAGCGAGCGGACGGCCACCAAGGCCTGCTCGTCGCAGCCCAGCGGGTCCGAGGCGAGGGCGGAGGTGAAGTCGCCGAGCAGCCGGTCGGCCTCGTCCAGGGTCGCCGAGCGGGTCAGGCCGCGCAGGTGGGCCAGCGACGAGGCGACCGTGGCGGCCTCGGGCATCAGCCGGTGCCACACGTCGCCGGCGCGGACGGCCACGTCGACCGCGGTCTTGAAAGCGGCCTCCATCGCGGCGAGCAGCTCGGCCGGAGTGCAGGTGGTGCTGACCTGGCCGGCGCCGAGCAGGCCGCGCTGGGCCAGCGGCACCGTCGTGGTGGAGAGGGTGATCGAGCGGCCGAGGACCTGGTGCACGTACGCGGTCTTCTCGGTGTCGGTGAACCGCCGCTGGTTGCGCGCCGACCGGGCCGAGGTGATGAACGCCGTCAGCATGCCGTAGCCGTCCCACAGCTGGGTCAGCGCGGCGGTGGCGTCGGCCCAGGCGGCGGCCGTCCGGCCGGTCAGCGGTCCCTTGTCGAGATCCTTGCGGGCTGTGTTGTCGTCGAGGTCGACCAGGTTCGCCGCCACGGCCGCCGCGGCCGCCTCCAGGCGCAGTAGCTCGCTGTCGGCGCGGCCGAGCAGATCCTGGGTGGGTGCGGTCACGGCCGGTCAGTCCCGGTACTCGGCGACCGGCGGCTTCGGGGCGGCGCCGAAGTCACCGAGCCACCGCTCGTAGGTGGCCTTCCAGGTGCCGTCGGCCTGGTTCTTGGCCAGCACCGCGTTGACGAAGCGGGTGAACTCGGGGTGGTCGTTGCTCATCGCCATGCCGTACGGCTCCTCGGTGAACGCGGGGCCGACCACCTTGGCGTACGGGTCCTGGGCGGCCAGCCCGACCAGGATGGTGTCGTCGGTGGAGATGGCGTCGACCTCGTTCTGCTGGAAGGCGACGAGGCAGTCACCGAAGCCGGGCCGGTCCACCGCGATCGGCTTGGCGGGATCCTTGGCGATGTTGTCGTACGACGTGGATCCCTTGGCCGCGCACACCTTCTGGCCGCGGAGATCCTTGATGCTCTGCGCCTTCGAGGCCGACGAGACCAGCACCTTCTGCCCGGCGTCGTAGTAGATGGTGGAGAAGTTGACGTCCTTCCAGCGGGCGCAGTTGGCGGTCATGGTGTCGGCGACGAGGTCGACCGAGCCGTCCACCGCGGAGCTGACCCGTTTGTCGTACGCGATGACCTTGATCTGGATCTTGTCGGGGTCGCCGAAGATGGCCTGGGCGATCTGCCGGCCCATGTCCACGTCGAAGCCCTCGACCTTGCCGGTGAACGGGTTGCGCGAGCTGAACAGCAGGGTGTCCTGGCTGGTGCCGAGCACCAGCCGGCCGCGCTTGTAGATCTGGGCCATGTAGGTGCCGGCCGGCATTTTGCCCGGGGCGGGCAGCGCGCCGGCGGGCTTGAGGCTCGCGCGCGGGTTGCAGGTCTTGTCGACGGCGGCGGGACCGGTCGGCGCTGGCGCGGCGGACGCGCTCGGGCGCCCGGGCAGCGGGGACGAGTCGCCGGCGCAGCCCGCGGCGGCGAGCACGGACAGCGCGGCGACGGCGACGGCGACGGTGACACGGGCGCGCATCAGCGGTACTCCTCGAGTCGGGCGCGGATGCCGGCGACGGCGAGGCCGCAGATCAGCAGGGCGAGCAGCGGTCCGAGCACGGTGAGCAGGCCCAGCCCGCGGCCGGCCGCGGCGTGCTCGTCGCGGAACACGTCCTTGCGGCTCTCCAGCGCCCGGTCGATGACGGCGGTGACGCCGGTGAAGGTCCGGCTGGTCTGCGGGCCGATGGCCAGCGCCACCGCGCCGTCGTAGTCACCTTTGTTGTCGAGCTCGCGGACCTTGTCGTGGGCGCTGACGTAGGCGCGGTGGGCCTGGGCCGCGGACCGCACGTCCGCACCGGCGGAGCCGTCGGGCATGACCTCGGCGGCGTCGGTGAGCAGCTTGTTGAGCCGGCCGGTGGTCTGGTCGAAGTCGGTCTCCAGGGCGCCCTCGCCGGACCGGGCGGCCAGGGTCAGCGCCTCGTCGCCGCGCTCGCGCAGGGCCGCGATCCGCGTCTCGGCGAGCAGCGCGACCGGCCAGGAACCCTCGGTGTCGGCCTCGGACAGGTGCGCGCGCTGAGAGATCAGCACCCCGCCGACGCCGAGCGCCAGCACGAGCGTGACCGCCGTGGCGACCAGCAGGGGCACGTTGAACGTGCGGTGGGTCAGGCGGCTGAGGTGGCGCTGGGCCAGCACCAGCGCGGTGAGCAGCGCCAGCAGCAGCAGGACCAGCAGGGCGGTCCACCAGGAGCTGCGGGCGTCGCCGTAGCCGTCGCCGACCTCGCTCTGCGCGGCCTGGAACAGCGCCTGCGCCTGCGGCTGCAGCGAATCGCGGCTCAGAGCGGACGCCGATGACAGGTACGCCGCGCCGATCGGCAGGCCCTGGCGGTTGTTGGCCCGGGCGCTGGCCACCAGGGCCGCATAGCGGGAGACGTCCGTGGACAGCTGCCGGATGGCGTCGGCCGAGCGGCCGGTCTCCGGGGTACGGCGGGCCGC
The DNA here is from genome assembly GCF_040650095.1 of Actinoplanes sp. NPDC048791. Classification (NCBI taxonomy): domain Bacteria; kingdom Bacillati; phylum Actinomycetota; class Actinomycetes; order Micromonosporales; family Micromonosporaceae; genus Actinoplanes; species Actinoplanes sp. NPDC048791. The sequence goes on from NZ_JBEZGQ010000426.1 coordinate 2,666, forward strand.
CGAGGTCAGCGCGGTGGTGGCCCGGTCCAGATCCTCCTCGTAGCGCCGGGTCAGGTCGACCGGCTCCAGCCCGCCGGCCAGGAACGCCTGCGCGGCGGTGGTGTCGGCGTCGGCCAGCGCGGAGTAGATCGTCTCGGCCTCGACCAGCAGCGGCTGGGCCCGGTTGCCGAGATCGGCGGTGCCGGTCGCGGCGGCCGACGCGGTGAGGCCGGCGACCAGGCCGGTCAGCAGGCCCAGGGTCACGAGCCCGGCGAGGATGAGCTGCAGCCGGCCGGGGGAGGTCCGCCGGAGCCGGGCGACGCGGTGCAGGACGCCACCGGAGGAGTTCGCCACGACCGGCGCGGGCCGGTCGAGCTGTGCTGTGCTCAAGCTTCCTCCGTCGGTGCCGTGCGTGGTCGGGCGCTCACCCGCTCACTGTGCCGCACGCGCGCAAATGATCTTCGGAGCGTCCCGGCCGGCCGAGTCTACGCACGAAAACGCACCCGGAGTGTCCCCCTCCGGGTGCGCGTTCGGCGTACGTCAGGTCAGGTCAGGGCGTTCAGGTCAGGGCGCGCTTGAGCAGCTTGCCGGTCGCGGTCATGGGCAGCGTGTCCACGAAGGTGACCACTCTCGGGTACTTGTAACCCGCCATCTGCTCCTTGCCCCAGGCGATGAGCTCCTCCTCGGTGACGGTCGCACCCTCCTTGCGGATCACGTACGCCTTCACCTCCTCGCCGTGGGTCTCGTGCGGCACCCCGATGACCGCGGCCAGCGACACCGCCTCGTGGGTCATCAGGACCTCCTCGATCTCGCGCGGGTAGACGTTGAAGCCACCGCGGATGATCATGTCCTTGGCCCGGTCGACGATGTAGTACCAGCCGTCCTTGTCGCGCTTGCCCAGGTCGCCGGTGCGGAACCAGCCGTTGTTCATCACCTCGGCGGTCGCGTCGGGCCGGTTGTAGTAGCCGCGCATGATGCAGTGCCCGCGGATGGCGATCTCGCCGATCTCCTCGCTGCCCTCGATCGTGTTCCACGACTCGTCGATCAGCTTGACCTCGACACCCCAGATCGGCACGCCGATCGAGCCCGGCCGCGGCTCGCTGTCCGGGTTGCTGAACGTCGCCACCGGGGAGGTCTCGGACAGGCCGTAGCCCTCCAGAATGGTCCAGCCGAGCCGGTTGCGGACCTCCTTGATGATCTCCAGCGGCAGGCTGGAGCCGCCGCTGACCGTGCGCCGCATGGTGCGGGCGATCTTCTCCACGTCGACGTCGTCGGTCAGCGCGTTGAGCAGCCCCCAGTACATCGTCGGCACGCCGGCGAAGAAGGTGACGTTCTCCTTCTCCAGCAGCTTGACCGCGGCGGCCGGCTCGAAGCGGGGCAGCAGCACCAGCGTGGAGGCGCTGGAGAAGCCCGCGTTCATGTTGACCGTGGAGCCGAACGAGTGGAACAACGGCAGCACCAGCAGGTGGGTGTCGGTGGCCGGCGCGGACTGGAACAGCCGGTTGCAGGTGAGCGCGTTGAGGATGAGGTTGGAGTGGCTCAGCTCGGCACCCTTGGCCTGCCCGGTCGTGCCGCTGGTGTAGAGGATGACCGCGGGATCGGTCTCGGCGGCGAGCACGGTCTCGAAGACGGGTGACTGCCCGGCCAGCGCCCGGCCCAGCGTCTCGGCGCCCTCGATCGGCGACTCCGCGGCCGGATCGGCGGTGACCAGGAAAAAGTGCTCACACGCGTCCACCTGGGCGAAGCCGGCGTGGCCCTCGGCGCCCATCGGCAGCTCGGGCGTGCCCTGGAAGCAGAAGTACGCCTTGGCCTGCGAATCGGTCAGGTGGTACGCGATCTCCCGCCCCTTGAGCAGCACGTTGAGCGGCACGACGACCGCGCCGGCCTTGAGGATGCCGTAGTAGAGCACCGGGAAGTACGGAAGGTTGGGACACGACAGGGCCACCTTGTCCCCGGGGCCGATGCCCCGCGAGCGCAGCAGGTTGGCGACCTGGTTGGCCGCCGCGTTCACCTGCGCGTACGTCAGGCGCTGGTCGCCGAGGACGACAGCAGCCCGCTCGGGATAGTGACGGGCGCTGTCCTCCAGGAAAACGGAGAGGTTGAGCATGCGTGGGTCTCCTCGACAGGTCCGCTGTGACGACGGTCTCAATCCCAACATGCTTACGGCAGCCGAAGAACCCTCCGTTTCGATTTTGTTTCACATAGACCCAGCTCTCGCCCGCAGCACCGGCACGCCGGCGGCCAGGACGGCGACGAGGGCGCAGACCAGCGCCACGCCGGCGTTCTGGCCCCACGGCACCACCAGCTCGATCGCCTGGCCGATCTCCTCCTCGATCGAGCGCCGGGCCGCCAGCAGGCAGAACATCGCAACCGTGCCGCCCAGCAGGGTGCCTGTCACCACCGCGAGCAGTGCCTCGCCGGAGGTCACCCGCAGCACGTGGGACGTGCCGCCGCCGGCCAGGCGCAGCGCCCGGAACTCCTCGCGGCGTGCGGCCGTCGCCATCAGCAGGGTGTTGGCCACCGCGAGACCCGTGTAGCCGACGCCCAGCGCGAGCAGCACAGCGAGGAAGATCTGAACGATCTCGCCCTCCTCGTCGATGTCGAGCTGCACGTACGCGCGGGCGGTGAGCACCCGCAGCCCGGTCGCCGGCACGGCCGGCCCGTCGAGCAGGACGGCCTCGGTCAGCGCGCCGGGGTCGTGGCGCCGGACCAGGTCGCGGGGGAGCAGCATCGCTTCCGGCGCGTCGTCGCGGACGGCGGTGACCGGCAGCGTCGCGGTGGTGCCGTCCGGGAACCGGACGTCCAGCCGTCGCGGCAGGTCCGCGAGTTCACGCGACAGCACGACACCCTCCTGACCGGCCGTCCCGGCCACGCTGTAGCGCGTCGTCCTGCCGTCGACCGTCACCAGCACGTGGCTGCTCAGATAGGAGTCGCCGGGCTGGCCGGCCACGGCGGCGTCCGACAGCCCCGGAGTGCCGTCGGGGGCGGCGACCAGCGCGGCGGGCACGTCGGCCGCCGCATCGACCCCGGCGGATTGCGAGATCGTCGAGACGGTACCGGTGAGCAGCACCGCGAAGCCGATGGTGAGCAGCACCGGTGCCGCCGTCGAGGCGACCCGGCGGGCACCGGTGAGCGTGCCCTCGCGGACCAGCATCCCGGTCGCCCCGCGCCGCCACGGCCAGGTTGTGAGCCGCACCAGCGGGGCGATGACCACCGGCGCGAGCAGCGCGGCCCCGACGAGCAGCAGCATCGCGGCACCCATCATGGCCGAGGACTGCGCGTCGGTGCTGAGGGTGGGCAGGGCGATCAACAGGGCGGCGCCCGCGATCACGCTCAGCCCGCCGAGGATCCAGCGGGGCCGGGTCATCGCCCGGTGCTCGATCGCCGCGTCCCGCAGGGCGTCCAGGGCGGGCACCCGGCTGGACCTGCGGGCGGCGGTCCAGACACCGGTCAGCGCGACCACGATGCCGAGCGCGAACGAGCCGGCCAGCGCCGCCGGCTGCCAGGTCACGGCAAACCCCGCCGGTTCGAGCCCGGCGGCCACCAGCGGCGGCGCGAGCAGGGGAGCGGCCAGCGCCCCCAGCGGTACGCCCACCGCGCCACCCAGCACGGCGACGACCAGCGTCTCGGCGTACATCATCCGGATCACCTGGCCCGGGGTGGCACCCACCGCGCGCAGCAGCCCGATCTCGCGCCGCCGTTGCGCCGCGCTCAGCGCGCAGGTCGACGCGACCACGAAGATCGCCACGAAGGAGCCCAGCGAGACCATGGCGATCAGCAGTTGCGCGCCCAGCCAGCGGATCCGGGTCACCGACTCCGGCTCCAGGGTGTCGCGGGCCGCGCCGGACAGGACCGTGCCGCTCGCACCCACGGCCGACCGGGCCGCCGCCGCGACTGCCTCGGCGTCACCGCTGACGGTCAGCCCGATGAGCCGGACCCCGGCGGACAGGGTGACGGCGGTGGCGTCCCCGACGTAGAAGCCCGGGCCGTCGGTCGTGCCGGTCACCGTCCAGGTCGCCGGGCCCTGCGCGGTCAGGACGTCGACCCGCGAACCCGGTGCCTGGCCGGCCAGCGCGACCTCCCCGGGCCGCTCCGGTGGTGCGCCGGCGCTGAGCCGGTATCCGCCGAGCGCCGCCGACGACCA
>NZ_JBEZGQ010000427.1:0-6771 GCF_040650095.1 Actinoplanes sp. NPDC048791
TAGTTCCAGTCGTGCACCAGCAGCTTGGTGCTGAGCCCGGCGGCCTGCAGGGCCGGCAGCAGGTCGTTTTTGGCGAACGACTGTCCCGCGGCACGGCTCGTCGAAGCGCGACAGCACCACCGTGGCCTGCGGCACCAGCCGGCCCTCCGACCGGGGCAGGAACCGGCGCAGCAGGTCGGGGGCGAAACCGGCCAGCTCGGCCTCGATCCGCTCGGCGTGCCCGGCGCCGTAGGACGACGCCACCGCCCGCAGGTCGAGATCCACGTCGACGAGTGCGGCCGCGCAGGCCCCCCGCCAGTCACCGGCGAGCCGCCGCTCGGTGGCCGCGGCGATCATCGCGGGCGGCGCGCACAGGTTCAGCTCACGCCGGTACCGCAGGCGTTCCCGTCGCCGCTCCACGCCGACCCCTCCCGTCGCCGGACCTCCCCGCCGGAGGTGGCGGACCGGCCGGAATCGAACCGGCGTCCTCCGCATGTGCAGTGCGGCGCGACGACCTCTGCGCTACGGCCCGCCGCCGCAGGACTCTAGCGGCACCAGGACCGCGCTGTCCGCCCGCGTGGACCGGCTTTCCTGGGAACCGGCTTTCCTGGGAAAAGGGGCGGCGCCGGGATCGAGGCCGTTGCTAGCGTGCGCGACTGACGGTCGCCGCATCTGCCCGCAGGGAGCTGCCGATGTTCGTGCTCGCCCATCTCAGCGACACCCACCTGGACGACACCCCGGAGTCGGCGGCCCGGACCGCCGCCGTCATGGACCACCTGAACGCCCTGCCCGGGCCGCTGGACGCCATCCTGATCACCGGCGACATCGCCGACAACGGCCGCGAGGACGAGTACCGGCTCGCCGCCAAGCTGTTCGCCTCGCCGCTGCCGGTGCTGGTCTGCCCCGGTAACCATGACGTGCGGGACGCGTACCGCAAGGGTCTGCTGGGGATCGCCGAGGGCGGCACCGCCCCGATCAACAGCCGGCACGACGTGGCCGGCGCGGTCTTCCTGCTGTGCGACTCCAGCATCCCGGGCGCCGACGAAGGCCGGCTCGACGGGACCACGATGGCCTGGCTCGCCGGGCAGCTCGCGACCGTCCCGGCGGGGACGGCGGTCTTCGTCGCCTTCCATCATCCGCCGGTCGAGCTGCACCATCCGGTGGCCGACTCGATCCGCCTGTTCGACGCCGAGCCGCTGGCCGCCCTGATCGCGGCGCATCCGCAGGTCGTCGCCGTGCTGACCGGGCACGCGCACACCGCGGCGGCGAGCACCTTCGCGGGCCGGCCGCTGCTCGTGGCGCCCGGGGTCATCTCGACGCTGCGGATGCCCTGGGAAGGCCCGGGCCCGTTCGCGACCCGCAGTCAACCGCCCGGCGTGGCCTTCCACGTCCACGACGACACCGGCCGGCTGACCACCCACTACCGCGCCGTGGTCTGAGCCGTGCGCCTCGCCGCGGTGCTCGGCTTCCTCGCCGTCGTCGCCCCGATCAGCATGAGCCCGGGCACCAGCCTGACCCTGGTCGTCTCGGGGGTCACCATCTCCGGGCGGCGGCACGGCTGGTGGGTCGTCGCCGGCACGGTCACCGGCCTGTACGTGCACGGCCTGCTCGCCGCGGCCGGGCTCGCCGCGCTGGTGCTGCACTCGGCGCAGGCCTTCCGGCTGGTGCAGGCGGCCGGCGCGGTCTATCTGGCCGGCCTCGGCCTGTGGATGATCGTCTCGACGCTCCGCCGCCGGGAACCACCGCCCCGGCCGCGGCGGGTCGGCCTGAGCCACCCGTACGGCCAGGCGCTGCTGGGCAACGTGCTCAATCCGAAGGCCGCCGCCGTCTACCTGACCCTCGCGCCCCAGTTCCTGGTGCCGGAGCGCCCGGTGTGGGCGCCCATGATCGTCCTGGTCACCGCGCACGCACTCTTCGTCGTCGGCTGGCTCGGTGCCTGGATCTTCGTCTCGTCGGCGGGTGCCCGCCTGCTGCGCACCGACCGGGCCCGGCGGGTGATCAACCGGGTCGGCGGCGTGATCCTCGTGGCGCTCGGCATCCGCTCGGCGGCCTCACTGGCCTGACAGCCACCGGTACGGCGCCACCAGCTTCTTGGCCGCCGCCGGGCCCCACGAACCCTGCGGGTACTTCGCCAGCCGGGGAGGCGCGTCCAGGATCGGCTGCACCGCCCGCCACGCCGCCGACAGCCCGTCCGGCCGGGTGAACAGCGACCGATCCCCGAGCAGCACGTCGTGGATCAGCCGCACGTACGGCGGCAGCGGCTCGGCGTCCGGCAGCTCGGCCAGCGGCAGCTTGATCGTGGCCGGCTCGACCTGCAGCTCGACGCCCGGCTTCTTGGCCAGCAGCCGCAGCTCGATCTGCCCGTCGCCGGACAGCGAGAAGGTCAGCGCGTTCGCCTGGGCCGGCAGCCCTTTCAGCGGCCGGTCCGGGGTCCGCAGCACGACGGTGACCCGCTGCTCGCTGGCGGCCATCCGCTTGCCGGTGCGCAGCAGGAACGGCACCCCCTTCCAGCGCGCGTTGTCGATCCACAGCTTCGCGGCGACGAAGGTGTCCGTCTTCGACCTGGGGTCGATGCCCTTGACAGCCCGGTAGCCGTCGAACTGGCCCAGCACCACCTCGGCCGGGTCCAGCGGCCGGAACGAGCGGATCACCCGTTCCCGGGCGGACTGCAGGTCGGCGGCGCCGAGGCTGGCCGGCGGCTCCATGGCGACCTCGGCGGCGACCTGGAACAGGTGGGTGACGAGCATGTCGAGCACCGCGCCGGTCGCGTCGTAGAAGCCGGCCCGGTCGTCGACCCCGAGGTCCTCCGGGACGTCGATCTGCACGCTCTCGATGTGCTCGCGGTTCCACATCGCGGCGAACAGCTCGTTGGCGAAGCGCAGCACGTGCAGGTTCTGCGTCGCCTCCTTGCCCAGGAAGTGGTCGATCCGGTAGACCTGCGACTCGTCCAGCACGCCGTGCACGATCCGGTTGAGCGACCGGAAGTTGCCCGGCGAGGTGCCGAACGGCTTCTCGTAGACGACCCGCGCGCCCTCGGCCAGGCCGTGCTGCCCGAGCGCCCGGGTCAGCTCGGGGAAGGTCTGCGGCGGCACGGCCAGGTAGTGCACGAGCTCCGCCTTGGGGCCCAGCTTCTTGCGGGCGCCGTCGATCACGTCGAGCAGGCTGCCGGGGGAGTCGGTGGAGAATCCGCCGCCGGCGAACAGCAGCCGCTGCTCGAACTCGCGCCACGGGCCCTTGTCCGGGTGCGGTCCGAACTCGACCAGCACGTCGTGCACGTGCTGACGGAAGTCCTCGTGGGCGACGTCGCCGCGCCCGTTGCCCACCAGCACCCAGTCGGCGGGCAGCAGCCCCTCGATGGCCAGGGTGTAGAAAGCGGGCAGCACCATCCGCTTCGCCAGGTCACCGGTGGCCCCGAACAGTACGAACACGGTCTTCGTCGCCATGCCTCCAGCATTCACCGTTCGCGGGGCCGGTTAACCACGGATGGGCGTACCGCGGGTGTGACGCCGGACGCGCGCGCACGATGTGCCGAAAAAAGTCGCCGATATTTTGAACCGGTTGAATTCGCCGAAGATCTGAACCCGATCGCTATGCCTTCGCGTACTTGCTGCCGGAACGACATTGATGTCCGACGACGAGGAGTGGTGATGAGACTGCGACAGCGACGACGCATCGGGACCGGCCGGACCGGGGTCAACCGTAAGGCGATCGGCGGCGCGGTCATCGCTGGTGTGCTGGTGGTGGGCGGTGTCACCGGTCTGCAGCTCGCCTCGGCGGGTGAGCAGGCGCAGGCGTCGGAGATCGTGGTGGTCGACGGCCAGAACTTCGACATCGCGGGCTGCGAGAAATTGGAAATCAACGCGGGCGCCGTTGTCTGTGACGGCGAACCATTGGCGCCGGAGGACGAGATCGGTGCCGCCGAGGCGGCCGCCGCATCGGCGCAGGCGCTCGAGGCCGCCTGCGATCAGTTCGCCATCGATCAGGCCGCCGCGGATGAAGAAGCCGCCGGCGCCGCCGAGGAAGGCGCGGAAGAGGGCGCCGCCGGTGACGAGGCTGCCCCGGCCGAGATGTCCAAGAAGGCCAAGAAGGCCGTGGCCAAGAAGTACGCCAAGGGCATGGGCGCCGAGAAGGCGGCGGGCAAGAAGAAGGGCGCCGCCGCGGAGGAGGGCGCTGCCGGGGAAGGTGCCGCTGAAGAGGGCGCTGCCGGTGCCGAGGAGCTCGACGCCGCTGTCACGGACGCCCGCGCTGCTCTGCTGGTCGCCTGCCTGGACCTCTCCGGCGCCAAGGCCGCCGCGGGCGAGGCCGCCGGTGACGCCGGTGCCGGCGAGGAAGCCGGTGCCGGGGACGAGGCCGGTGCCGGCGAAGAGGCCGGCGCTGCCGAGGAGCAGGGCGCAGTCAAGAAGAAGTAGTCGCTGAGCACCGAACGGCACCGGCCTGTCCCGCACGTCATCCGCGGGACGGGCCGGTGCCGTGTTTCACCCGAGGTCAAAATCTGTCCGGCGTACGCACGCCGTCGGCGGTGGGCTTCCAGTCGCCGCTGTCCCGGCTGTCGAAGGTGAGCCCGGCTCCCGAGGCGATGGCGATGGCGATGAAGAAGAGAAGGACGGCGAATCCCATGACGGTCACACCCTTGTTCCGGCGGTTTCGTTGGCCGGTGCGCACCGGGTTGCTTGTTACCAGCATGGACCCGCGCCGAAGCCCCGGACAGTGGCAGAGATGCCATACATCTTCAAAATCCTGCCAGTACGCCGTAGGCTGGTCGCATGTTGCGCAGTGTCGCCGTGATCGCCCTTCCCGACGTGGCCGTCTTCGAGCTCGGAGTGCTCTGTGAGCTCTTCGGCTACGACCGCACCGCCGAGGGACTGCCGAGCTACGAGTTCGCCGTCTGCAGCGTCGACGGCGCTCCGGTCCGTACCCATGCCGGTTTCAGCATCTCGCCCGCCCACGACCTGGGCCCGGCCGACGAGGCCGACCTGGTCGCGGTCGTGCCCGGCACCAACGACCGGGAGCCGCCGGCCGTGGTCCTCGACGCGCTGCGCCGTGCCCACGCCCGCGGCGCCTGGGTGATGAGCGTCTGCACCGGCGCGTTCACGCTCGGCGCGGCCGGGTTGCTCGACGACCGCCGCTGCACCACCCACTGGCGCCACGCCGACGCGCTGGCGGCCCGTTTCCCGCTGGCCAAGGTCGACCCGGACGTGCTGTACGTGGCCGACGGCAACGTCATCACCAGCGCCGGCACCGCCTCGGCAGTCGACTGCGGACTGCACCTGATCCGCGAGGAGCAGGGCTCGGCGGTGGCCACGCAGCTCGCCCGCCGGATGGTCGTGCCACCGCACCGCGACGGCGGCCAGGCCCAGTTCATCGTGACGCCGGTGCTGCCGATCGAATGCGACACCCTCCAGCCGCTGCTCACCCACGTGCTGGAGACCCTGGACCAGCCGCACACGGTGGACACCCTGGCCGCGGAGGCCCACATGGCGCCGCGCACCTTCGCCCGCAAGTTCCGGGCCGAGACCGGCGCGACCCCGCACGACTGGCTCACCGGCCAGCGGGTGCTGCTGGCCCGGCGGCTGCTGGAGGAGTCCGACCTGGGCATCGACACGATCGCGGTACGGGCCGGCTTCGGCAGCGCCGCGACGCTGCGGCACCACTTCGGACACCGGCTGGACACGACGCCGCAGGCATACCGGTCGATGTTCCGCACCCGCACCCACTGACCCGCCCCGCCGCGCCTCCGTGGTGGCGGCCGGGACGATGATCGGCACTCGATACCATGAGCGCCGCATCGGAGGTGCATGGTGACGGACGCGACGCGGTCGCTGCGGTGGTACGGCGGGCTCGCCGTGCTCTTCTTCGGCATCGGGCCGGCGGTGATGCTCACGCTGCTCGTCGTGCAGGGCCGGACCCCCGGCTCGGTCGGGGTGCTGCTCATCTTCGGCATCCCGCTGGTGCTGCTCGCCCTGGTCATCGCCGGGCTCGGGCTGACCGGCTCCGACCCCGAGCTGACCAGCCGCCGGATGCACCTGGCCATGGCCCTGGTGGCCGGCGCCGACGTGCTCATGCTCGGCGGCAACGCGATCATCCGGATGATCGCCGAGTGATCTTCCGGCGGGCCCTGCCGCTCGGGCCCGCGCTGCGCGACCGGCTGGGCCGGCCGCGCCGGGTGCGGACCATCGCCAGCAGCCCGCGGTCGCGGGTCTGGCGAGCTGAGTTCGCCGGTACGCCCGCAGTGGTCAAGCAGATCGTCGGAGGCGCCGACGCGGCCCGCCGTTTCGACCGGGAGCTGACCGCCCTGCGCCTGGCCGGGGCCACCCGCCCGGCCGTCGTGCCCGAGGTGCTCGCCGCCGACCCGCAGCGGCGGGTGCTGGTGCTCGAACACCTCACCGAAGTGCCCGACGGCGAGCCCTGGGCGATCCGGTACGCCACCGCCCTCGCCCGCCTGCACGCCCTCAGCCCCGGCGACCTGCCCGCCGACACCGGGCCCGCGCCGCGCGATGTCCGGGCGTTCCTCGACCTGGCCGGCGCGCTGGGAGTGACTGTCCCGGCCGGCGCCGACGACGAGCTGGCGGCCCTGCTCGAGCGCCTGCGGGCAGCCGGAACCGCGGCGCTGCTGCACGGCGATCCCTGCCCCGGCAACGAGATCACGACCGCCGGTGGCATCCGCTTCGTCGACCTCGAAGGGGCCGCCGCCGGTGCCGGGATCAACGAGCTCGCGTACCTGCGGATCGGCTTCCCGACCTGCTGGTGCGTGCGGGCCACGCCGGAGCCGGTGCTGCTCGCCGCCGAGCAGGC
>NZ_JBEZGQ010000428.1:0-6752 GCF_040650095.1 Actinoplanes sp. NPDC048791
CCGCGGCACGACCCTGGCGGTGGACGTGAGCCGGCTGCCCGCGGCCGGTCCGCTCACGCCCGCGCTCGTGGCGGCCTCCTCGGCGTGCCTGGGATTGCTGCGCTGGGACGGCGGGCGGTGGTCGGTGCAGCCGCTGGCCGTGCAGACCCTGATCGGCAGGAAGGCGGTCGCCGTGCACACCGGCGACTGGGCCCTGGGCCCCACCGAGGCCCGGGCGGCGAAGGCGGAGGCGGTCGCGGGCACCGCCGTCGACGTGCTGCGCGAGCGAGCGGGAAGGCTGCTGCGAAAGTGACGACAGCGCACCACCGACGGCAGGTGCTCTACTGGCGGCTCCTGGCCCGGCTCTTCGACCCCGAGGAGCAGGCAGCACTGGAGTCCGCGAGCGTGGCCGTCGTCGACGACCTGGGACTGCCGGCCGCGTTGCTCGATCCGTCGGTCTCGGTGGACACGGTGGTGCAACGGTTCCCGCACCTGGAGTCCGAGTTCGACGGCCTGCTGACCACCACGGCGGACGACCGCGACAGCGAGGTGCGCCGGGCGGCCCTGATCTCCAAGGTGCTGCTCAACGTCTTCGCCACCGGCTCGGGTGAGGTGACCGCCGGGCAGCTCACCCGCTGGCAGGCCGACGCGGGCTGGTTCGAGCGGGCGCTCGGCGCCGAGCCCGGGCAGCTGCGGGGGCGCTCGACCGGCGCGGGCAGCGGCTCCGGTGGCGACCTCACCGCGGTGCTGGCCGGGATCGAGGGTGAGCTCGTCAAGCGGATGCGGCTGCGCGAGGTCCTCGCCGATCCCCGGCTGGCCCGGCAGCTCACGCCCGGCATGTCGCTGATCGAGCAGCTGCTGCGCGACAAGAGCAACCTCGACGGCGTCGCCCTGGCCAACGCCAAGGCGCTGATCCGCCGGTTCGTCGACGAGGTCGCCGAGGTGCTGCGCACCCAGGTGGCGCAGGCACCGGCCGGCACCGTCGACCGGTCCGTGCCACCCCGGCGGGTCTTCCGCAACCTCGATGTCAACCGGACCATCTGGCAGAACCTGCCGAGGTGGAGCCCGGCCGACGAGCGCCTGTACGTCGACCGGCTGTATTACCGGCACACCGCCAGGCGCACTAGCCCGGCCCGGATGATCGTGGTGGTGGACCAGTCCGGGTCAATGGTCGACTCCATGGTCAACTGCACCATCCTGGCCTCCATCTTCGCCGGGCTGCCGCGGGTCGAGGTGCACCTGATCGCGTACGACACCCGCGCGCTGGATCTCACGCCCTGGGTGCACGACCCGTTCGAGGTGCTGCTGCGGACCGATCTCGGCGGCGGCAACGACGGCCCGGCCGCCCTGGCCCTGGCCCAGACCAAGATCGCCGCTCCGGCCGACACGGTGCTCGTCTGGATCTCCGACTTCTACGAGTTCGACCGGTCCCAGCCGCTGTTCGACGGCATCGCCGCCCTGCACCGCTCCGGGGTGCGCTTCATCCCGGTCGGCTCGGTCACCAGCTCCGGCGCCCAGCAGGTCAACCCCTGGTTCCGCCGGCGGCTGCGGGACTTGGGCACCCCGGTGATCTCCGGCACCATCGGCAAGCTCGTCACCGAGCTCAAAGACTTCATCGCCTGACAACCAAGGAGCTGCCATGAGCGAGATGCTGCGTGCCCCCGCCGAGGTCAAGTACGCCGACGAGCTGGACTGGCTCGAGTCGGTCGACGACGGGCCGAAGCCGTTCTCCTGGCGGCTCAGCCCGAAGATGGTCCGCCTGTTCGTCCTCGGCTCGGTCCGCGCCGACGGCCTCGACCGGGTGATCCCGCAGAAGTGGTTCGGCGAGCGGAGCCTGGTCGAGCGGGCCGTCGTCACGCTGGCCTCCGACCGCGGTCTGCTGCTCATCGGCGACCCCGGCACCGGCAAGAGCTGGCTGGCCGAGCTGCTCGCCGCCGCCATCAGCCGCAACTCCACGCTGGTCGTGCAGGGCACCGCCGGCACCACCGAGGACCACGTCAAATACTCGTGGAACGTCTCGATGGTCATCGCCCGGGGCCAGTCCCGCGCCTCGATGATCCCGTCACCGATCATGACCGCGATGGAGGGCGGCGTGATCGGCCGCTTCGAGGAGCTGACCCGTTCCACCAGCGACGTGCAGGACGCCCTGATCTCGATCCTCTCCGAGAAGTACGTCTCCATCCCCGAGCTGGACGACGACAACATCGTCTTCGCCAAGCCCGGCTTCTCGATCATCGCCACCGCCAACAGCCGCGACCGGGGCGTCAACGACCTCTCGTCCGCACTCAAGCGACGCTTCAACTTCGTCCGCATCCCCATGGTGACCAACCGCCGGAGCGAGGCGGAGATCGTCCGCTTCCGCACCGCCGAGCTGCTGCGCCGGCACAACATCGAGCTGGAGGTGCCACCGACACTGCTCGACGTGCTGCTGCAGAGCTTCGCCGACCTGCGCGCCGCCTCGGCCGCGGCAACCGGCGACGACGAACGCCTGGAGTCGGCGCTGTCCACCGCCGAGCAGATCGGCGTCCTGGAGGACGCCATCCTGCACAGCACCTTCTTCGGAGGCACGCTCAACGCCCAGACGCTCGCCGGCGCGCTGGTCGGGTCACTGGCCCGGCGCAGCCCCGAAGACCTGGCCATCCTCAACAAGTACTGGCACGGGGTCGTCGAGCCACGCAGCAAGGACCACGGCGGCGAATGGTCCGGCTTCCTGGAGGGCGGCCGCCAGGCGATCGCCACCCTGTCGTGAGTGACCCCTTCGGCGAGCTGCGCGCGCAGCTGCTCGAGGCGGCCGAGGCGCTCACCGGCGGACCGGCGGCGCTGCCGGAGATCCTCGCCGGCATCGTCGACGACGTCGACCACGCCCTGCGCGAGCCGGTGGAGATCTTCCCGGTCTGCCACCACTCGCCGTCCTCGGCGCTGGCCATGGTCCGGCGGCTGCGGGAGAAGCGGCCGACGGTCATCTACCTGGAGCTCTGCGAGGACCTCGGGCCGCTGCTGGGCGAACTGCGAAACTGCCGGCTGCCGGTGGCGTTGCAGGCGTTCGCGTCCGAGCTGGACGGCTTCCCCGAGGAGGCGGCGCCGCTGAGCGTGATCGCGCCGATCACCGAGGCGTCGGCGGAATACCAAGCGATCGCCTACGCCCTTGAGACCCCTGGCGTGGAGCTCGTCCTGGTCGACCGGTCCTCCGATCACATCTTCCAGTGGATGCCCGCACCCGGGCCGGCCGCGTCCACCGAGGCGGCGGGGGAGCTGCACGGTGATGCGGTCGGGGTGGAGCTCGGCGATCTGCGGCCGCGCTTCGCCGAACTGGAGGAGCACCTGCTGCGCCACGGCCGGGTCCGGCACTGGTCGGAATGGTGGGACCAGTACGTGGAGCAGCCCCTCGCCGGCGCCGACCACGCGACGTACCGGCAGGTGATGGTCCTGATCGGCAGCCTTTTCCGGCGCCTGACCCCGCACGACACCCGGCTGCACGCGATCGACGAGGACCGCGAGCGCCACATGTGGACGCGCATCCGCGAGCACCTCGCCGCCGGCGGCGCCGACCGGGCCGACTGCCTGTACGTCTGCGGGGCCTTCCACGCCGCCAGCCGCGTGCCCGAGGCCGGTTCCGATCCGTCGGCGCCGGACTTCACCATTCCGCCGCCCACCGGCAGCAAGTGGCTCTACGGGCTCATCCCGTCCAGCCACTCCGCGATCGAGGCGCAGTTCGAGCTCGCCCCCGGCTCCGTCTCCATCGCGGCAGCCACCTGGGAGAAGGCGCTCGGCCGCAGCGGGCTCACGCCGTACCGGCTGGCGGGGCAGAAGGGCAGCAGGAAGCGCGCTGCGAAGGCCTTGCCGCCGCCCGCGATGGAGCCGGTGACGGTGACCGACCAGCTCACCGCCTACCTCGGGACACCGGCGGTCCTCGACGGGCTCGACGAGGAGGAGTTGCGCGGCTGGTGCGTCGACATTGTGCGGCTCGCCCGGCGCAACGGCTATCTGGCCAGCACCGCCGACGCCATCGCCGTCTTCGAGACGTCGATCCTGCTGGCCGGGATGCGCGGGCGGGCGCGGCCCACGCCGTACGACTTCCAGGACGCGGCCGTCACCTGCATCGAGAAGGAGGTCGTGCCGGGCCGTCGTGACGTACGCCGGCTGTGCGAGGTCCTGCTCGGCGGCGACCGGATCGGCCAGGTCGGGTACGCCGCGATGCCGCCGCTCGCCCGTGACGTCTACGACCGGCTCGCCCCGCTCGGCCTCAACCTGGAACAACGCACTATCCAGCGGGCGCTGCTCGACGTCACCGCCCGGCCGGAGCTCGCCGCCTGCTCGGACCTGCTGTGGATGCTCCGCTACCTGCTGCCCGACCACGCCGTACGGCCGATCATGGGCACCCGCCGCCTGGGCGAGCCGGCCCTCCAGGAGAGCTGGGACCTGGACCTGGGCCGCCACCAGCGCACCATCATCGAGCTCGGCTACGAGGGCGTGACCGTCGAACAGGTCCTCGAGCAACGCCTCCGCCGCGCCGCCTGGGGCCCTGAGGCCACGGCGGCGACCGCGCTCAGGGCCGTCGAACAGTCCCTGGTCTTCCTGCACAGTCCCCGGCTCACCGACGACCTGGGCGCCCGGGCCGTCGACCTGCTGGCCGGGGAACGCACCGTCGACGAGGCCCCCACGGTTCTGCGCCGCATCCGCCGCCTGCTCGCCTACTACCGGACGACCGAGCCGGCGCTGCCGCCCTGGTGCGACCGGTTCGTCACCGAGGGGTACGCGCACTACTGCACGCTCCTGCCCACCGCGTTCGTCAGCGAGGACACCGGAGTGCGGCAGGTCGGCGCGATGCTCGGCTTCCTGGTCAGCCTGGAAACCCTGGCGTTGTCGCTGGGCTGCGACCGGAGACAGCTGGAGCTGGCCGTACGGCAGTCGCACCCGCAGGAGCCGATGAAGCTGGCGCTGCTCTGGGCGGCCCAGCATCAGCTGGGTCTGCTGCCCCTGGCCGAGCTGCGGGCCCGGGTCGACGCTCTGCTCGACAACCCGCTGGTGGTGCCGGCGTTCCCGCAGTACGTCAGCGGCCTGGTGCAGGCGCTGGAGGCGGTGCCCCGGCTGGCGCCGTTCGTCGTCGAGACGCTGTCGAAAGCGTTCGGGCAGCTGCCCGATCAGGTCCTGCTGCCCTGGCTGCCGACCCTGATCACCACCCTCAGGACTCACGCGGCGGAGCTGGTCCCGGTCCTGACCCGGGAGGCGGGCCGCACGTTCCCCGGCACACTGGCCGAGCTCGACTCCTGGACAGCGCCCTGGGACGCCGACGGCGTGCCCGGGAAGCCGCCGGTGGGCCCGGGCGTGAGCGCCGCCGTGGCGTTGCTGGCGGCGTACCCGTCAGCCACCGACGGAGTGGCGGAGCTGCTCGGGGTCGCTGTCGACGGCGTGGCTGAGCTGCTGGCGGCTCATCCGGCTACGGGGGAGGCGGTGGCCGAGCTGATGACGTGAAGGTGATCTCGAGACGGCGGGGGCCGTACCCGGGTGCTCGGCCGGTGGGGGATTTGCTAGTGTTTCCTCCGTCGCCGGGGCAACGCGCCGGAGAGACAAGCGGACGTAGCGCAGCTGGTAGCGCATCACCTTGCCAAGGTGAGGGTCGCGGGTTCGAATCCCGTCGTCCGCTCTCCCGAACGACACCTACCCGTCGAAGCCCGTGCTCACGGTCAGGTCCCTCCACTGCTCCAGCTCGGCGCGTTCCGCGTCCAGGACGTTGCCGAATGCCTGGAGGGCATCCGCGCCGAGCAGCAGGAGTGCCGGCGGTTCCGGCGAGGCCACCGCGGTGATGATCGCTTGCGCGGCCTTCGCGGGGTCGCCCGGCTGGGTGCCGTGGACGGTGTCGTTCTCCTTGCGACGCTTGCCGGCCGTGTCCGCGTAGTCGTCGATCGGCTCGGCCGACTGCGTCAACGAGCGGCCCGCGAAGTCGGTCCGGAACGCGCCCGGTTCCACGGCGATCACCGAGATCCCCAGTGGCTGCAGCTCCTTGCGCAGCGAGCCCGAAATGCCTTCCAGCGCGGCCTTGGCGGCGGAGTAGTAGCCCGAACCGGCCGGGGTGATCCGCGCCCCGATCGAGGAGACGTTGACGATCGCGCCGGCCCGGCGAGCCCGCATGGCCGGAAGCACCGCCTTGATCATCGCCACGGCACCGAAGAAGTTGGTGTCGAACAGCCGTCGCACGTCGGCGTCGTCACCCTCCTCGACCGCGGCCCGGTAGCCGTAGCCGGCATTGTTGACCAGGACGTCGACCCGGCCGAAGTGCGCCTCGGCCTGCTGCACCGCTGCCGTGACCTGTGCGGGGTCGGTCACGTCGAGCGCGAGGGCGCGCGCGGTGTCCGGGTACGCCTTCGCCAGGTCCTGCACCTTGGCGGCGTCGCGGGCGGTCACGACGGCATTGTCACCGCGAGGACCGCCTCGGCGAGGGCACGGCCGAGGCCGGTCGAACAACCGGTGATCAACCAGGTCTGTACGGGCATCAGGGTGGGTCCTTCCTTGTCGTGGACATCCCCAGCCAACACCTCTTCGAATCTGCGAGGGAGTGTTCGGCGTAGCTGGTTCCACCAGGGCCTCCCAGCCGGAATCCGGTGGGCCGCGACCTCGCCCGGATCGGTGAGGGAGTGCGCGGCAGCAAGCCTCGCGGAGATCCGCTTGAGTCTTTGCGGCGGCCGGACCGACACCGCGCCGGTCCTGACGGGGCGCCTCGGACGTGCCGTCGCCGCGCCGGTGGCCGAGGGGTGCGGCGGCCGGGACGTCGCCGC
>NZ_JBEZGQ010000429.1:0-6729 GCF_040650095.1 Actinoplanes sp. NPDC048791
GGAGAACCCCGGCGCCTTCCCGGCCACGGCCGCGGTCGACGGCAACACGGGCACCCGCTGGGCGTCCGCGTTCGCCGACCCGCAGTGGCTGCAGGTCGACCTCGGCGCCAGCTCGGCCATCACCCGCGTCGAGCTGAACTGGGAGGCCGCGTACGCCCGGACCTTCCGGATCCAGATCTCGCTGAACGGCACCACCTGGGCCGACGCCACCGCGGCCACCGCCGGCGCGGCCGGCGTGCAGAGCCTGCCGGTCTCCGCCACCGCCCGCTACGTGCGGATGTACGGCACCGAGCGCGCCACCCAGTACGGCTACTCGCTGTGGGAGTTCAAGGTCTTCGGCGGCACCACGGAAACGCCGCCGACCACCACCCCGCCCACCGGGCCGACGCTCCCGGGCGGCGGCAGCCTCGGCGCCAACGTGACGGTCTTCGACCCGACCATGTCGATGGCGTCGATCCAGAGCACCGCCGACGCGATCTTCAAGCAGCAGGAGACCAACCAGTTCGGCCTCCAGCGCAACCTGCTCGCGTTCAAGCCGGGCACCTACAACGGCCTGAACATCCAGGTCGGCTTCAACACCTCGGTGATCGGCCTCGGCCAGAACCCGCAGGACGTGCGGATCAACGGTGACATCACCGTCGACGCCGGCTGGTTCCAGGGCAACGCGACCCAGAACTTCTGGCGCTCGGTCGAGAACATGTCGGTCTACCCGGTCTCCGGGGCCAACCGCTGGGCCGTCTCGCAGGCCGCGCCGTTCCGCCGGATGGACATCCACGGTGACCTGAACCTGGCCCCGAACGGCTACGGCTGGGCGTCCGGCGGCTACATCGCCGACTCGCGGATCAGCGGCACCGAGGGTCAGTACTCGCAGCAGCAGTGGTTCACCCGCAACAGCACGATCGGCTCCAACTCCAACGCGGTGTGGAACCAGACCTTCGTCGGCGTGCAGGGCGCTCCGGCGGCCAGCTACCCGAACCCGCCGTACACGGTGATCGGCCAGACCCCGGTGATCCGGGAGAAGCCGTACCTCTACCAGGCCAACGGCCAGTACGCGGTCTTCGTGCCCAACCTGCAGACCAACGCGGCCGGCGTGACCTGGGCCAACGGCAACACCCCGGGCACCAGCATCCCGCTGAGCCAGTTCTACGTGGCCAAGCCCGGTGACTCCGCCGCGACGATCAACCAGGCGCTCGCGCAGGGCCTGAACCTGATGTTCCAGCCGGGCATCTACCACGTCAACCAGACCATCAACGTGACCCGGGCCAACACCGTGGTCATGGGCCTGGGCTACGCGACCATCATCCCGGACAACGGCGTCACCCCGATGCAGGTGGCCGACGTCGACGGGGTCAAGCTGGCCGGCCTGTTCTTCGACGCGGGCACCACAAACTCGGCGAACCTGCTGGTGATCGGCCCGAACGGCTCCTCGGCCAACCACGCCGGGAACCCGACGACCGTGCAGGACGTGTTCTTCCGGATCGGCGGCTCGATCGCCGGCAAGGCCACCAACAGCCTGCTGGTCAACAGCAACAACACGATCATCGACCACATCTGGGCGTGGCGGGCCGACCACGGCAACGCCGGCACCTACGGGTGGACGGTCAACACCGCGGACAGCGGCCTGATCGTCAACGGTCAGAACGTGACCGCGTACGGCCTGTTCGTCGAGCACTACCAGAAGACCGAGATCCTCTGGAACGGCAACGGCGGCCGGACGTACTTCCTGCAGAACGAGCAGCCGTACGACCCGCCGTCGAACGCCGTCTGGCGCAGTGACGGTGTCGGCTACCCGGCGTACAAGGTGGCCGACAGCGTGTCCACCCACGAGGCCTGGGGGATGGGCAGCTACGCCTTCTTCCAGAACAACCCGGCGGTGCACTCGGCCAACGGCTTCCAGGCGCCGGTCAACGGGGGAGTGAAGCTGCACAACATCTTCACCATCTCGCTCGCCTCGGGCACCATCGACCACGTCGTCAACAACATCGGGGCGGCGGCCACGGCTGACCAGGTCGTGCCCCGTACGGTCACCAACTTCCCGTAGGTCGCCCGGTTATCTCACCGCTGCCGCGCGGGATCAGGGTCGTCGGAATCCTGATCTCGCGCGGCTCTGCCGTGAGCCCGTCCATCCGCTCGAAGAGCGCCCGCGCCGCGGCCCGGCCCATGGCTCCCGGGTCCTGGGCGATCACGGTGACCCCCGGCTCGAGCAGATCGGCCAGCGGGAAGTCGTCGAAGCCGACCAGGGCCACGGTGTGCTGCCGGCCGCGCCGGCGCAACGCCCGGACCGCGCCGATGGTGATCAGATTCTGCCCGGTGAACAGCGCGGTCGGCGGCTCGGCCCGGTCCAGCAGTTCCAGAGTGGCCGCCTCGGCCGTCGCGGAGTCGTGCAGGCCACCGACCACGGTCGGCGCCAGCCCGGCGTCGTCGAGCACCGTGAGATAGCCGCGCAACCGGCGGCGGGCCGTCGCGATCCCGGCCAGGTCACCGAGGAACGCGATGTGCCGGTGCCCGTACCCGATCAGGTGCCGCACCGCCTCCGCCGCCCCGGCCACGTTGCCGGCCAGCACGGTGTCGGCGGCGAAGCCGGCGGCGGGCCGGTCCACGAAGACGACCGGGATGTCCGGCGGTAACTCCAGGGCGAGGTACCCCTGGTCGGAGCCGGCCGGCGCGAGGATCAACCCGTCGGTGTGCCGGCGCGCGAAGGCCCGGGTCAGCTCGCGTTCCCGCTCGGGGTCCTCGTCGAGGCTGCCGGTGAGCACGTGCACCCCACGGGGCCGGGCCTCGTCCTCCACCGCGCGGTGCAGGACCGCCGAGAACGGGTTGCCCACGTCCTCCAGCAGCAGGCCGATGGTCGCGGTCCGCCGGTCGTTGCGGCGCAGCATGCTCGCCCCGAGGTGCGGCCGGTAGTGCAGCGAGTCCACCGCCGCGCGGACCCGGGCGACCAGCGCGGGGTCCACCGTGGTCTCGCCGTTGACCACCCGCGAGACGGTCTTGAGGCTGACCCCGGCGGTGCGGGCGACGTCGTTCATGGTGGGCCGCCCGGGGGTCATGGTTCCCTCCATTGATCGACTTCCGCCGATGTTGATCACGCTACGCAACATTGTCGAAACTAATTGTTGACACCTGATGCGCCGAGTCGTCTACTGCAAGACAACGTTGTCTCTCGATTTCTGCTAAATCGATTTGGAGGGGACATGCGCCAATCAACGCTGATCAAGCGCGGGCGCCTCGGGCCTGCTCTGCTCGCCGTGGGCCTGGTGCTCGGCACCGCGGCCTGCGGTGGCGACTCGGGCTCCGGGGACGGGGCAACCGTCGGACTGATCACCAAGACGGACACGAACCCCTTCTTCGTCAAGATGAAGGAGGGTGCGCAACAGGCGGCGGACAAGGCCGGCGTGAAGCTGCAGAGCTTCGCCGGCAAACAGGACGGGGACAACGAGGCGCAGGTGCAGGCGATCGAGAATCTGATCTCGGCCGGTGCCAAGGGCTTTCTGATCACGCCGAGTGATTCGAAGGCGATCGTCCCGTCGATCGACAAGGCCAAGCAGTCGGGCATGCTGGTCATCGCCCTGGACACGCCGACCGACCCGGCCAACGCCGTCGACGCGACCTTCGCCACCGACAACTACCAGGCCGGCAAGCTGATCGGGCAGTGGGCCAAGGCGAAGTTCGACAAGGAGAGCAAGCAGGCCAAGATCGCCATGCTCGACCTGAACGCCAACCAGGTCTCCGTGGACGTCAAGCGCGACCAGGGTTTCCTGGACGGCTTCGGTATCCCGGTGGGCGACGCCAACAAGATCGGTGACGAGTCCGACCCCCGCATCGTCGGGCACGACGTGACCGACGGCGCCGAGGACGGCGGCCGGACCGCGATGGAGAACCTGCTGCAGAAGGACCCGTCGATCAACCTGGTCTACACGATCAACGAGCCGGCGGCGGCCGGCGCGTACCAGGCGCTGAAGGCGGCCGGCAAGGACAAGGACGTCACCATCGTCTCGATCGACGGCGGCTGCCCCGGCATCGACAACGTCAAGGCCGGAGTCATCGGGGCCACCTCGATGCAGTTCCCGCTCAAGATGGCCTCGCTCGGTATCGAGGCGATCTCGGCCTTCGCCAAGGACGGCACCAAGCCACAGGCCAGCGCGGGCAAGGACTTCGTGGACACCGGCGCGACCCTGATCACCGACCAGCCGCAGACCGGTATCGAGGCCAAGGACTCGGCCTGGGGCAAACAGAACTGCTGGGGCTGATCATGTCGACCACTGCCGTCAAGGAACCCTCGCCGCCGCAGGACTTCGACGTCCGGCGCAACGACTCCCTCGGGCTGCGGCTGCAGCATCTGCTGCACGGTAACCCGACCCTCGGCCCGCTGGCCGTGCTCATCGTGGCGATCCTCGCCTTCTCCGTCGCGAACCAGCGGTTCTTCTCCGCCCCCAACCTGTCGCTGGTGCTGGCCCAGGTCACCGTCATCGCGGTGCTGGCGCTGGGCCAGACCCTGATCATCCTGACCGCCGGCATCGACCTGTCGGTCGGCGCCATCGCCGTCTTCTCGTCGATCCTGATGGCCACCTTCGCCACCAAGATGGGCATGCCGGGCCTGCTGGCGCTGCTGTTCGGCCTGGTCGCGGGTACGGCGATGGGAGCCCTCAACGGCTTCCTGGTCACCCGGATCAAACTGCCACCGTTCATCGTCACCCTCGGCACGCTCAGCATCTTCTTCTCGCTGAACTCGGTGGTGTCCAAGAGCGAGACGATCCGCGGCTCCGACATGCCCGGCCTGATGACCTGGACCGGCACCACGATCCCGATCGGCAGCTTCCGGCTGACCTACGGCTCGATCATCATGCTGCTGCTGTTCGGGGTGTTCTTCTACGCGCTGAGCTCCACCGCCTGGGGCAAGCACGTCTACGCGACCGGCGACGACATCGAGTCAGCCCGGCTGGCCGGCATCCGGACCAACCGCGTGCTGTTCTCCGTCTACACCGTCGCCGGCCTGCTGTACGCCGTCGGCGCGTGGATCCTGATCGGTCGCCTGGCCTCGGCCAGCCCGAACGTCGGCGTCGACTACAACCTCGACTCGATCACCGCTGTCGTGCTCGGCGGCACCAGCCTCTTCGGCGGGCGCGGTGGCGTGCTCGGCACCCTCATCGGCGCCCTGATCGTCGGCGTCTTCCGCAACGGCCTGCAGCTGGCCGGCGTGGAAGTCGTCTGGCAGGGCTTCGCGATCGGCCTGCTCGTGCTGGTGGCCGTCTCCCTCGACCAGTGGATCAGGAAGGTGAAGACATGACCACGCCGGTGCTGGAGGCGCGCGGCCTGACCAAGCGGTACGGCCGGGTCACCGCGATCGAGAGCGGCGACCTGGAGCTCTACCCGGGCGAGATCCTGGCGGTCATCGGGGACAACGGCGCCGGGAAGTCCAGCCTGATCAAGGCGCTGTCCGGTGCGGTGGTGCCGGACAGCGGCGAGATCTACCTGGACGGGCAGCGGGTCAACTTCCGCAACCCGATGGACGCGCGGGCGGCCGGGATCGAGACGGTCTACCAGACCCTGGCAGTGGCGCCGGGGCTGGACATCGCCGACAACCTGTTCCTGGGCCGCGAGGAACGCAAGCCGGGAGTGCTGGGCTCGGTCTTCCGGATGCTCGACAAGGCGCACATGCGTACCGAGGCCAAGCGCTACATGAACGAGCTGGGCGTGGCGACGCTGCAGAACATCGGCCAGGCGGTGGAGTCGCTGTCCGGCGGCCAGCGCCAGGCGGTGGCGGTGGCCCGGTCGGCCGCGTTCGGCAGCAAGGTCGTGATCCTGGACGAGCCCACGGCGGCGCTGGGCGTAAAGGAGGGCAACCGGGTGCTGCAACTGATCCGCGACGTCCGCGACCGGGGCCTGCCGGTGATCCTGATCAGCCACAACATGCCGCACGTCTTCGAGGTGGCGGACCGCATCCACATCCAGCGGCTGGGCCGCCGGGCGACCGTGATCACCCCGAAGAGCCACTCCATGTCCGAAGCCGTCGCCATCATGACCGGCGCGGCGGAGCCACCACCGATGGCGGCCTGACCGGTCCTCCGCCCCCGCGCGTCTCAGCGGGGGCGGAGTTCTGTCCGGCAGCCGTAAGGAAGCGGTAATGCCCGGGATGCTTCCGGCGGTCCCGGCGGCCGTGTTGACTCAGCACTGTGCTGAAACGCTTGTTCGCCAAACCTGTTACGTGGGTGGCCGTCCTGGTGCTGGGAGCCGGCGCTGCCGTTGGCCTGTATTGGTTTCAGCCCTGGCGGTTGTTCACCGACACCACGGTCAACGAGACGCTGTCCACTGTGGGTGATGTGCCGACCAGCGTTGACGCGTCGACCGGCGCTGGCGCGCCGACCAGCGCCGGCGTGCCGAGCAGCGCGGCGCCGTCACCCACTGAGCCCGCGGGGCCGGTCGTGGTGCGGACGGGTTCCTTCATCACCCATGAGCATGCGACGGCCGGCACGGCCCGCCTGGTCCGCAACCCGGACGGCAGCCACCAGGTCGAGCTGGTCGGCCTGGAGACCTCGGACGGCCCGGACCTGCGGGTCTGGCTCACCGACCAGGCGGTCCGCGAGGGCACCGCAGGCTGGCGGGTCTTCGACGACGGCAAGTGGACGGAGCTCGGCCGGCTCAAGGGCAACCGCGGCGACCAGGTCTATCCGGTCCCGGGCAAGGTCGACCCCGAGGACTACCGCAGCATCAGCATCTGGTGCAAGCGCTTCG
>NZ_JBEZGQ010000430.1:0-6707 GCF_040650095.1 Actinoplanes sp. NPDC048791
TCCGGGTCGATCGCGCCGGTCAGCAGCCGGGAACCGAGGCAGGGCAGGCCGAAGCGGCCACCCTCCTCCTCGACGAACGCGGCCACGCCGATCGGTCGCGACGGCGTCACGCCCGCGGCCCGGAGCCGGTCGACGGCCAGGAACGCGCTGACGATGCCGAGCGGGCCGTCGTAGCCGCCGCCGTGCGGGACCGAGTCGAAGTGCGAGCCGGTCAGCACGGTGCCGGGCCCCCACTGCCGGCCCCACCAGGCGAACAGGTTGCCGTTGCCGTCGTCGGTGACCGTCATGTCGCGGCGGTCGGCCTGGTTGCGGAACCAGTCGCGCAGGATCAGCTCGGGGTCGCTGAGGGCGTACCGCAGATAACCGCCGGTCCGGTCGCGGCCGATGGGCGCGATCTCGGCCCAGAGTCGCGGGAAGGCCGCGGTCATTCTTTTTCTCGCATGGGGATGTGCACGTCGGCCGCGGCGGCGGACTCGTAGCCGGCGTCGACGTGCCGGATCACGCCCATGCCCGGGTCGTTGGTGAGCACGCGTTCGATCTTCTGCCCGGCCAGGGCGGTGCCGTCGGCGACGCAGACCTGCCCGGCGTGGATCGACCGGCCGATGCCGACGCCACCGCCGTGATGGATGGACACCCAGCTCGCCCCGCTCGCCGTGTTGATCATCGCGTTCAGCAGCGGCCAGTCGGCGATCGCGTCCGAGCCGTCCAGCATCGCCTCGGTCTCCCGGTACGGCGAGGCCACCGACCCCGCGTCGAGGTGGTCACGCCCGATGACCAGCGGCGCGGAGACCTCGCCGCGAGCCACCATGTCGTTGAACCGGACCCCGGCCTTGTCGCGTTCGCCGTAGCCGAGCCAGCAGATCCGCGCCGGCAGCCCCTGGAAGGCGACCCGCTCGCCGGCCAGCCGGATCCACCGGGCCAGCGGCTCGTTGTCCGGGAACAGCTCCAGCACGGCCCGGTCGGTGGCGGCGATGTCGGCCGGGTCGCCGGACAGCGCGGCCCAGCGGAACGGCCCCTTGCCCTCGGCGAACAACGGCCGGATGTACGCGGGCACGAACCCGGGGAACGCGAACGCCCGGTCGTACCCGCCGAGCTGGGCCTCGCCGCGGATGGAGTTGCCGTAGTCGAACACCTCGGCCCCGGCGTCGAGGAAGCCGACCATCGCCTCGACGTGCCGGGCCATGCTCTCCCGCGCGCGGTCGGTGAACTCCTCGGGCTTGGCTGCCGCATAGTCGGCGGCGTCACCCGGGTCGATGCCGATCGGCACGTAGCTCAGCGGGTCGTGGGCGCTGGTCTGGTCGGTGACGATGTCGATCGCCACCCCGCGGCGCAGCAGCTCGGGGAACACCTCGGCGGCGTTGCCGGCGACCCCGATGCTGACCGCCTTGCGGTCCCGCTTGGCCGCCTCGGCCTGCCGGACGGCGTCGTCCAGGTCGGCCGCCACCGTGTCCAGGTAGCGGTCCTTGACCCGGCGCCGCAGCCGCGACTCGTCGACGTCCACGATCAGGCAGACGCCGCCGTTCATGGTGACCGC
Source organism: Actinoplanes sp. NPDC048791 (assembly GCF_040650095.1). Classification (NCBI taxonomy): domain Bacteria; kingdom Bacillati; phylum Actinomycetota; class Actinomycetes; order Micromonosporales; family Micromonosporaceae; genus Actinoplanes; species Actinoplanes sp. NPDC048791. The sequence goes on from NZ_JBEZGQ010000430.1 coordinate 1,535, forward strand.
GAGCGGCTGGGCGCCACCCATACCGCCGCAGCCGGCGGTCAGCGTCAACGTGCCGGCCAGGTCGCCGCCGAACCGCTTCGCCGCCACGGCCGCGAACGTCTCGTAGGTGCCCTGCAGGATGCCCTGGGTGCCGATGTAGATCCAGGAGCCGGCGGTCATCTGGCCGTACATGGTCAGGCCGAGCTGCTCCAGGCGGCGGAACTCCGGCCAGGTCGCCCAGTCCCCGACGAGGTTGGAGTTGGCCAGCAGCACCCGCGGCGCCCACTCGTGGGTGCGGAACACCCCGACCGGCTTGCCCGACTGCACCAGCAGCGTCTCGTCGTCGGCCAGCACGTCCAGCTCCCGGACGATCGCGTGCAACGACGGCCAGTTCCGGGCGGCGCGCCCGGTGCCGCCGTAGACGACCAGGTCGTCGGGGCGCTCGGCCACGTCGGGGTCGAGGTTGTTGAGCAACATCCGCTTGGCGGCCTCCTGCGGCCACCCCTTGGCGGTACGGGTGGTGCCCCGTGGCGCTCGCACTGACATACCGAACTCCTTCACGCTTCGAAGATGTGGCGGCGGGAGGCGGTCGCCTCGAACTCCTCCAGGCGGCGCTGGGCCTGCTCGGGCGCGGCGTCGCACATCGCCTGGAGCAGCACCATGGCCATGGCCATCGGGCCGGTGTGCAGGTCGAACACCAGCTGGGTGCCGACCGGGGCGGGCAGCACCACGTCGGCGTGCGCGGCGGCCGGGCTCACCGCCGAGTCGGTGAGCGCGACGACGGCCAGACCGGCGGCCCCGGCCTCGCGGATCACCTCCAGGGTCTCCCGCGGATAGCGCGGCAGCACAATCGCCAGCATCGCGGTCGCGCCGGCCGCGCGGGCCTGATCGAGCCGATCCAGCAGCATCGTGCCGCCATCGTCGAGCACCCGGACGTCCGGGTGCACCTTGGCGGCGAAGTAGCCGAAGTACGCCGCGAGCGGTCCGGCGGCGCGCAGCCCCAGCACCGGCAGCGGACGGCTGGCCGCGAGTAGCCGGGCGGCCTGCTGCACGGCGTCGAGGCTGCTCAACTGGTCGGCCATGCGTTCCAGGTGCTGGGTCTCGGCCCGCAGGGCCCGCTGCACGGGGTTGTCGCCGTTGTCGGCGGGTGGGGTGCCGACCCCGACCAGGGCGCGCAGCTCGCGCCGCAGGGCGGGATAGCCGGCGTAGCCCAGGGCCATGGCGAACCGGGTGACCGACGGCTGGCTCACCCCGGCCAGCTCGGCGACCTCGGCGGCGGAGAGGTAGGCCGCGGAGGGCGCGTGCTGCACGAGGCTGTGCGCGATCCGCCGCTGCGTGGGGGTGAGCCGGGCGCCCTGGAAGAGATCCACCACCCGCTCGGCCGTCCTGGCCGCTCCGTCATTCACCCCAGCAGAGTATGCATGAAAACTTTCAGAGCGCTAGTCCTGTCGCCGATCCGGCTGGTTCCCCGCACCGGCGCGGCCTGCGTCAGCTTCCGAGAGGTGCGCTGATCTGCAGACGCCGGTCCACCGCATCAGCGAGCGGATCCGCCAGCTCGGGGGCGAGGTCATGCGCCCAGGGACGCATGGCGGCCAGGAAACCGGCGAGCTCCTCCTGGACAGCGCCCAGCATTGCCGGCAGGGCGTCGCGCGGCACGTCGATGTGTGGTTCGCCGGGGTCCGGCCGCTGCCCTGACGGAAGGTGACCACCGTCCTGCCACATCCGGACCACGGAACCGCGGTGCTCCATCAGAACGTCGGGGTCGTGCCCGAGATCGATCACCGCACCGCCGGCGATGCGCAGCCAGTCGCGCCACTCGTCCAGGCCGATGCAGCAGCCGGGGTCGATGACGACATCGCCGGCCACGACCCGCAGGCCACCCGGCGCGTAGTCCTCGTCCTCGCAGGCCACATACGTTCTGATCGCCTCGGTGGCATCCCCGGCAGTGATCGACAAGTCATCCGCGGTGGCGCTGCGTCCGATCAGTGCCCACATCACCGTGCCCACCTGCCGCGGCGTCGGCCGGCCCGGGACCGGGAGAAGGTAATCGGTCGGATCAACCGGCCAGAACGGGCAGTCGGCCGCCCATCGCTCCAGCATCGGCGTCAGCGTGATCATCCCCGCAGGCTAGTGCCCGGTCGCGGCGGCTAGACCAGGCGGCGGATCTCGCCGTACGCCCGGTAGAAGCCGCCGCGGCTCGCCTCGCGGATCCCGGTCACGACGTAGCGGCTGCCGTGCTCGCGGATGCCCTTCGGGAACTGGACCTGCCAGTCGCGGTGGTAGCCGGTCGACACGACCCGGATCCGCAGCCGGCCGCCCTCGTCGACGCACTCGACCACCACACCACCCGCCACGTCGTGGACGATCTCCACAGTGGTCGACGGGACGACCGCGGGCATGCGCGGCGGTGCCTTCACGTCGACCACCTGCGGAACGCTGCCGCCGACCGCGGACCGGATCGCCTCCTCGCTGGCGTCGATGCAGGCCAGGGAGCCGTCGGTGGTCACGATGTAGAGCCGCTCGTCGCGGTACTGCATCGAGTACGCCGAGCCGCAGCCCGTGCCCAGCTTCCACAGCCTGGTCCCGGCGGCGTCGAAGCAGTAGATGGACGAGGCACTGTCACCGGCGAAGACGTAACGGCCGTCGGCGGCCGTGGCGCACGAATACACCGCCGCGTCACAGCGGTACGTCTGCCGGGCCGACCCGTCCTTGCCCAGCTCGACCACCTGCCGGGTGGCGGTGCCCGCGTACAGGGTGTCGCGCTCCTGCCAGCCGAACAGCACCGCGCCGGTGCGGGTGTGCCAGAGCTCGCGCCCGGTGCGCCAGTCGTAGCTAGTGACCCCGCCCGAGTGACCGTGGTGCACTGCGCCGGGATCGCACCGCACCATCCAGGCCGACGAGCCCCGCCCGGGCCGCTGCCAGAGGAACTCGTCCTCGTGGTCGATCGCCGAGATGCCACCGTTGGCGTCGGACACCCCGAGGACGCCGTCGTGGATGTCCAGCCAGTAGATGTCGATCTCGGGAGCGATCCGGTAGGCCAGCCGGGGGACCTTCCCGGACAGGTCGTAGACGTTGCCGTCGTCGCACCCGGCATAGATCCAGCCGTCGTCGGCGACGATGCACTTCACGCCCTCGGGCAGCCGGAACTGGCTCAGCACCTCGGCATCGTGGCTCAGTGTCGTGATCAGGCCGCTCTCGTTGCCGACCATGCACACGTCGTCGTCGACGAAGATGCCGAACGCGGGACTGTGCGAGGCGTAGCGCCACAGCACCGGCGCCCGGGTGGCGGTCGAGCGGCTGCTGATGATCTGCCGCCGGGAGACGGCCCGCTTCGCCCGCCCGCCGGGGACAGCCGGGGCGTACCCCTTGCGGACCTTCTCGCCGATCTTCTTCGCCGCCTCGGCCGTCGCCTTGTCCCGGCTGGTGAAGGACGACTGCCGCAGCTGTCCCCGCTCACCGATCCGCCCGAAACGGATGGTCAGCTCGGTGCCGTCGACGGTCACCTCATAGAACTTGTGGGCGCTGCCGCCGTCTTCGGAGAGCTCGAGGTACGTCGTCTCGGCAGGCATGAGGGCCACCCTTCGGCGTGCGGATGCAGGGGTACGGACCGTACCGACCGGGTCCGACAATTTCCGCCCACCGTCGACTTCGGACCGGAAACCCGGCCGGGGCACGGCGCGGAGAAAGACAAGACTGTTTCTCGGCGGGTCCCGTAGCTACCTTTCCGGGCGTGACCAGCGAAGTGACCATCCTGACCGGCCCGCCCGGCGCCGGAAAGACAACCGTGGCTGAGCTACTCGCCACCGACGCCGAAGTCCCCACCGTCCATCTGGTGACCGACATGTTCTACCGCTCGATCCGCACCGGCTTCGTCCTGCCGTTCCTGCCCGCGGCGCAGCGGCAGAACGAGGTGGTCATCGAGGCGATCGTCGGCACCGTGGCGACGTTCGCGCGCGGCGGTTACGACGTCGTGGTGGACGGGATCCTCGGGCCGTGGTTCCTGCGACCGTTCCGCGCGCTCGCCGGACGCGAGCAGCCAAGGGTGTCCTATGTGGTCCTGAGGCCCGATCTGACCACGACCTTGGCCCGCGCCACCACCCGCGCGGGCCACGAGCTCAAGGACACCGACGCCATCACCGGCCTGCACGCCGCCTTCGCCCAGCTCGGCAACCTCGAGGGCCACGCGATCGACACGGGCGCCCTCGACGTCGCGCAGACGGCCGCAGCGGTCCGGCGCGCCGTCGCGTCCGGCGAGTACAGACTTCGCGCGGATCAGGCGAGCTGACCGGCCAGGGCCCGCCCGAGGATGCGCGCCCCCTCGGCGAAAGCAGCGGGGTTGGGACCCGCATAGTTCAGCCGCACGAACGGGCCGGTCGGTTCCGCCGGGAACCATTCGGTCCCAGGAGCGAGGATCAGCCCGGCGGCCTCGCAGTCGGTGGCCAGCCGAGCGAGGTCCGTGCCGTCGGGCATACGTAACCACAGGTTCAGCCCACCGGCCGGCACGTGTTCAAGACTTGCCTGCGGGACGTGCTCGCGGACGGCCGTGACCAGCAGATCGCGGCGGGCGCCGAGCTGGTGCCGCAACCCGCGCAGGTGGGTCTGCCAGCCCGGCTGCGTCACGATGTCGAGCGCCGCCGCCTGGAGCAGACCGCTGACGTACATCGACTCGGCGCCGCGGTCGGCCAGGATGCGGTCACGGGCCGGGCCACGGGCGATGACCGCGGCGACACGGACGGCCGGCGACACACTCTTGGTCAGCGACCGCAGATAGACGACGTGGCCGCCGTCGTCGTGGGCGGCGACCGGGGTCGCGGCGCCGGTGATGGCGAGGTCGTGCGCCCAGTCGTCCTCGACCAGGAATGCGCGGTGCTGCCGGACCACCTCCAGCACCTGGTCGTGCAGCGCCGCCGGCCACTGTCCGCCGGTCGGGTTGGCGTAGTTCGGCTGCGCGTAGAACAGCCGGGCGGAGGTCTCCGCGAACGCCCGCGCGAGATCGTCCGGGTCCGGCCCGGCCGGACCGCTGGGCACGGGCACAACCCGTACGCCGGCCTGCTGCGCGGCGATGATCGCGCCCCAGTACGTCGGCGACTCCAGCAGCACCGACTGCCCAGGGCCCACCAGCGCGCGGAACACCGAGCTGAGGCCGCTCTGGCTGCCCGGCAGCACGATGACGTCGCTCGGTACCGGCGGCGTG
>NZ_JBEZGQ010000431.1:0-6701 GCF_040650095.1 Actinoplanes sp. NPDC048791
CTCACGGAGCAGGCCGGCCTTCTCGGCGTCCTCCACCATGCGCAGGGCGATGCGGTCCTTCACGGATCCGCCCGCGTACCAGGGCAGGTCGGGGCTGGCCGGCCACGTTGCCGTGACGGCGGATCCGCCGTCCGCGGGAGACTCGAGTCCGTAGTAGATCTCGCTCACCTTGAGGGCCATCGCCGCACCGGCGCACATGAGGCAGGGCTCCAGGTTGACCGCCAGCCGCACGGGGTGCGGGCGTGGCCCCCAGCCGAGCTCCTCGTCCGCGGCGATCATGGCCAGGAGGTCGGCGTGGACCAGCCGGCGTCCCAGCGAGATGTCCCGGGTGAAGGCGCGCGAGATGATGCGGCCGCCCATCTCGACGACGGCTCCGATCGGGAGCTCGCCCTGTGCCATGCCTTCCTCGGCGACGTCGATGGCGGCACTGATCAGGTCGTCCGGCGTCATCGGCGGCGGGGGGCGACCGGGGCGGAGAGGCCGGCGCTGAGCAGCCGGTCGTCGACCTCGTTGAGGGCCAGCTTCAGCGCCCCGAGGGCGACCGCGTCCGCGCCCAGCGTGGAGGCGCGTACCTCCGGCATGCGCAGGCACAGGCGCTCGAGTTCGCGGCGCAGCGGGTCGAGCATGAGGTCGGCGGAGCGGGAGAAGCCGCCGCCGAAGATGACGACCTGCGGGTCCAGGGTCAGCACGAGGGCGGCGGTGCCGACGGCGAGGTCCTTGACGTAGCGGTTGACGGCGCGGAGCGCGGCCTTGTCGCCCTCTCGGGCGGCGTTGAAGACCCAGGCGGCGGCGTCGTCGGGTCCGACGGTGTGGGGGACGCCGGGGCAGTTCTGCAGGTGGGCGGGGGCGTCGAGCCAGCGGACCTGCTTCAGGGCGCCGATCTCGCCCGCGGCGCCGCCGAAGCCGCGGCGCAGGATGCCGTCGATGATCAGGCCCGCGCCCGTGCGCATGCCGGCCAGCAGGTAGACGATGTCGTTGGCGTCGCTCGCCGCGCCCTTCCAGCGTTCCGCCAGGGTCGCGAGCTTGCAGTCGTTCTCGACCAGGATCGGGCAGGCGAACCGGCCGCCCAGGTGGGCCGTCAGGTCGACGCTCTGCCAGCCCGGCAGCGGGGTGAAGAAGCTGGTCCGCCCGGTGGCGTCGACGGCGCCGGTGACCCCGACGGTGACCGCCCAGATGTCGGACGGGGTCATGCCCGCCTCGCTCAGGCAGGCGTTGACGACCGCGTCGAGCTCGGCGAGGCGGGCGGCCGGGCCGGCGTCCGCGGCCACCGAGTGGCGCAGGCTGCGCACGATGTTGCCGTCGAGGTCGGCGATCAGGGCCAGTATCTTGTGCACGCCGACGTCGACGCCGATGACGTGGCCGGCGGTGGCCCGGAACTGGTACCGGCGGGCGGGCCGCCCGACGACGCTGTTGGCCCCGGGCTCCAGCAGGCTGGCCCAGCCGTCGGTGACCAGCCCCTGGGCGATGACGTCGACGGCGGGCCGGGACAGGCCGGTGCGCTGGGACAGCTCGGTGACGGTGGCCGGCGGGTGGGCCCGCAGTGCCCGCACGACGCTCAGGGAGTTCAGCTCACGCAGCCGGGGCAGGTCCGCCCCGGCCGTCACCAGTTCCGTCAAGGTATGTCCCTCATCGTTGAGCGGCGGTAGCCGCCCACATACGCTTCGAGCTTTACAAAACAGCAGGGCGATCGCAAGGCGCCGGGTCAGGTGATCGGGTACGCCTGCGCGGCCGAGGTGATCGCCGGGGCGAAGTCCACCTCCCGCCCGTCGACGGTGTAGACGTAGCGGCTGCGTCGCCGGATCTCCGGTTGCGCCACCAGATACGTCCGCAGGTCGTCGAGCTCGGTGGCGCTGAGCCAGCTGGGCGGGTCGGACAGGGCCCGGAACCGGCAGATGTCGGCCAGGTCGCGCAGCCACCCCAGCTGCTGGTCGGTCAGCAGGTTGAGGCGGCTGCGGAAGTACACGACGTCCGGGTCGACCTCGGTCAGCGGCTGGTGCCAGAGCCGGTGCACGGTGTTGACCACGGCGTTGCGGGCCATGGCGTCGGACGGGTCGTCGCTGGCGTAGTTCTGCCACATCGGCGCGACGTCGGGGCCGCTGCGCAGGCCGTCGAGGATGCCGAGGGACGGCAGCAGGATGGCGCCGCTGCCCAGCAGGTAGACGTCGTCCCCGGCGACCCGGCGGATCAGCATGAGGGCGTCGCGGTAGGTCTGCTCCCGTTCGGCGCCGTCGGCGCGTACGCCCGGTACGGCGCCGGCGTTGATGAAGTCCAGCTTGAGGTACTTGAACCCCCAGTCGTGCACGACCCGGTGGATCAGCTCGGCGAGGTGGTCGAGGGCGGCCGGCCGGGACAGGTCGAGGGCGTGGTAGCCGGTCCCCCAGTTGTTCCCGGCGACCACGAGCTCGCCGCGGGTGTCGCGGAGCAACAGCTCGGGGTGCTGCTGGGCGAACCGCGAGCCGGGCAGGGCGATGAACGGGGCGAGCCACAGCCCGGGGGTCATGCCGGCGTCACTGATCCGGTCGGCCAGCGCCCGCATGCCGGCCGGGAACTTGTCGTTGGGCTGCCAGTCGCCGACCATCCGCTCCCAGCCGTCGTCGACCTGCACCACGTCGAACGGCAGACCCTCCAGGTCCTGGAGGTCCTTGGCCAGCTGCTGCTCGGTGATCGCCTCGTAGTACGCGTACCAGGAGCACCAGACGTTGCCGGCGCGCCGGGTGCGGCTGCCCAGCCGCCCGGCCAGCTGCCTGGTGTACGCGGCGAACACCTCGTCCTCGGGGCCGTAGGCGGCGAACCAGGGCTGGGCGCCGTGTTCGTACCAGCCGGCCAGCGTGTCCCGGTCGGCGGCGAGGCGGGCGGTGCCCAGGCCGAGCCCGCCGAGCAGCAGGATGTTGCCGTCGCCGCCGTCGAGGGCGGCCACCGCCGAGGAGTGGTGGCGGGCCGGGTCGTCCCAGACGTCGTCGTCGGCGGTCAAGCGCCGCCGCGGGTCGGAGATGCGCAGCGGCGGTTCGCTCAGCCGTCGCCAGCCGCACGGGCTCCAGGAATTCTGCCCGTGGCGGTAGAACAGGGCGTCGCCCAGCTCGTGCAGCAGGGCGACGCGGCCCGGCGGCAGGATCAGGCCGCCGTCGGCTGCCTGCGGGTGCCCGGGGCCTTCGTGGACGAGGGCGAACGTGCGGCCGGCCAGCTCGATGAGCGATGCCATGGTTCTCCTTGGCGGGGTTGCGCGGTCGGGTGCGGGCTCCGGCGCGGCGGGCGGAGGCTGTTCCCGCCGCGCCGGACTGCTCGGTCGGTGCTACTTGAACAGGGCGTTGACCTGGTCGTTGGCCTTCTTCAGGGCGGTGGCCGAGTCGCTCTGGCCGAGCACCGAGGACTGGATGGCGTCCTGGACGATCTGGCTGATCTCGTTGCCGTGCTCGGTGATCGGCAGGAAGAAGGTGCCGCCGGGGGCCTGCGCCTGGTCGACGAACGGCTGGACGTCGCGGCCCTTGCTCTGGTGGGCGGCGAGGGCCTTCTCACTGGCCGACTTGATGGCCGGGAACACCGCGGCGTTGCCGCCGACGATGTCCTGGCAGCCGGAGGAGGCGAGGAACTTGACCCACTTCCAGGCCTCGTCCTTGTGCTCGGTGCCGGCCCAGATCGCGTCGGACAGCCCGTTGATCGGCGTCTTGCGGCCCTGCGGCCCGGCCGGCAGCGGCGCGAACGCGAACTTCGCCTTGGCCCCGTCGCCGAGATAGCTGTTGATCATCCAGGAGCCGGCGGTGGTGATGGCGCCCTTGCCGGCGTTGAGCAGCGCGTCGCGGCTGAGCGTGGACGACTTGTCCAGCGGGGGGCTGTAACCCTTGGCGATCAGCGACTTGAACCATTCGATGGTCTGCGCGAGCCTGGGGTCGTCGTACTTGTACCGGCTGCCCCACGGGTTCTTGTCGAGATAGGTGAAGCCGTCGGCGGCGGCGAAGATGCCCCAGCCGTTCTGGCCCTGCGCGCCGTCACCCCATTCGGGCAGGTAGCCGTACGTCTTGATCTTGGTCTTGTCGAAGCCCGGGTCCAGGCCGTTGCGGCCGCCGGTGTCGACGGTGGCCCGGGCGATGATCTTCTCGAAGGTGCCGCCGTCGGCGGGGTTCCAGCTCAGGTCCTTGAGGTCGGCCAGGGTGATGTCCTGGGCCTTGAGCTGGTCGGTGTTGTAGACCAGCGCGATGGTGTCCCAGTCCTTCGGCAGGCCGTAACGCTTGCCGTCCTTGGTGAACAGGTCGGCCAGGCCGCTCTGGTACTGCGCCAGGTCGATCTTGTCGGCGGTCACGTACGGCTGGATGTCGAGGATCTGGCCCGAGCTGACGAACTGCGGATAGTAGGAGCCTTGGTTGGTCCACACGTCGGGGGCCTCGCCGGCGGCGAGCTGGGTGGTGAGGCCCTGCCAGTACTGCTCCCACGCGGACTGGGTGATCTGGATCTTGATGTTCGGGTTGGCGGCGGTGAACGCGTCGGCGCACGCCTGGTAGGAGGCCTTCTGGTTGTCGTCCCAGAGCCAGTAGTCGAGGGTGACGGCACCACCGGCGTCGTCGCCCGAGCCGGAGCAACCGGTCAGGCCGGCCGCGATGGCCAGCGCCAGCAGTGCCGCACCGGCACGCGTTCCACGGATCATCGGATTCTCTTCTCTGCGGGGTGGGGGGTTCACTTGCTGCCGGTGAAGTTCAGGGACTGGACCAGGCGCCGGCCGACGAAGCCGAGCAGCACGAGCACGGGAACGACCGACAGCGTCGAAGCGGCCATCAGCCCGGTCCAGTCCGGCTGGGTGTTGGGTGACTGCTGCAGGAACACGCCGAGCGCGACGGTGACCAGGCGGTTGTCCTCACCCCGGCCGACCAGCAGCGGCCAGAGGTAGTCCTTCCAGGCCCAGACGGTCGTGGTCATCCCGATGGTGATCAGCGGGCCCCGGCTCATCGGCAGGGCGATGCGCCAGAAGACGCCCCACGGGCCGTTGCCGTCGAGGATCGCGGCTTCCTCCACGTCGCGGGGCAGGGACAGGAAGAACTGGCGCAGGAAGAACACGGCGAACGGGGTCATCAGGATCGACGGCGCGACCATCCCGGCCATGGTGTTGATCAGGCCGAGATCCTTCACCAGCACGAAGTTGGGCAGCAGCGTGAAGATCGGCGGCACCATCAGGGCGCTGATCACGACGGCGAAGGTGAGATCGCGGCCGGGGAAGCGCAGCCGGGCGAAGGCGTAGCCGGCCATCGCGCAGAACAGGGTCTGGAACACCGCGATCAACGTGCAGTAAACCACCGAGTTGAGCAGGTACCGCGCGAAGTGCAGCTGCGCGCCGGAACCGCCGGCGGCGCGCGCCTCGGCCTCGGTGGTCAGGCCCAGCACCCGGGCGAAGTTGATCAGGGTGGGGTCGTGCGGCAGCAGGCCGGCGTTGTCGGTGTAGAGGTCGGCGGCGGGGGTGAGCGCCGTGCGGACCATCCACCAGAACGGGAAGACAGTGACCACGACGACCACGGTCAGCAGCGTCCACGCCAGCAACCGCCCGGGACTGAAGGTCTTGCGCATGTGTCAGGCCCCTTACGCCAGGTCCGAGCGGGACGCACGCAGCAGGCGCATCTGCACGGCGGTGAACACGCCGAGGATCAGCGCCAGGCAGACGGCCGCGGCGGCGGCGTATCCCAGGTGGAAGTACTTGAACGCCTGCTCGTAGATGTAGAGGTAGATGACGCGGGTGGCCGAGGCCGGGTCGCCCTGGGTGGTGACCGCGACGGTGTCGAAGATCTGGAACGAGCCGATCAGGGAGACCACCAGTACGAGGGCCAGCACCGGGCGCAGCAGCGGCAGGGTGATGCGGTGGAACATCCGCCACTCTCCGGCGCCGTCGATCGCGGCGCTCTCGTAGAGGTACTGCGGGATCTGGAGCATGCCGGCGTACAGCAGCAGGGCGGTGTAGCCGGTGTAGGCCCAGGTGTTGATGCCGGCGACCGACGGCATGGCCAGGGTGGCGTCGGTGAGGAAGCCGACCGGGGCCAGCCCGAACGAGGTGACCAGGTGGTTGACGAACCCCAGGTTGGTGTCGAGCAGCCACATCCAGAGCAGGCCGATGGTGACGTTGGGGACCAGCCAGGGCACCAGCAGCGTCGCCCGTAACAGCACCGAGCCGGTCAGCCGGTGCATCAGTGCCGCGATGCCGAGCGCCAGCACGGTCTGGGAGACGATGTTGAGGACGACGTACCAGGCGGTGACCCGCAGGGAGTGCCAGAACTGGTCGTCGGCCAGCAGCTTGGTGTAGTTCTCCGCGCCCACGAACGAAGGCGTGTTGAGCATGGTGTAGTCGGTGACCGAGTACCAGGCGCCGCGGGCGGCCGGATAGCCGTAGAAGATCACGAAACCCGCCGCCACCGGCAGCAGGAACCACCACGCCGCACGACGGTCGTCGCGCTGTCTCGTCGAGCTCATCGGTCGCCTCATATCCGGATCCGGGTCAGCTCTTGCCAGCCGCCCCGTTCTCGAATAATGATGTAGACCTTCAATATTTTGTCAATAGCTCTTCGAAATGAGCCCGTAACGTCGAGACCCCGACCCCCATCGGAGATCCCCATGAAGTCAGCCCGCCCCGCCCTGGCGGCTCTTGCCGCCACCCTCATCGGGGCCGCATCGGTCCTACTCGCCCCGGCGGCTGCGCACGCCGCCCCGGCCGGCCCGCCACCCCGGCCGGC
>NZ_JBEZGQ010000432.1:0-6679 GCF_040650095.1 Actinoplanes sp. NPDC048791
ACCGGATCGCCCGGATGCCGCTGCCCACGGTGGCGGCGGTCGACGGGTGGGCGCTCGGCGGCGGCGCCGAGCTGGCCTACGCCTGCGACGTCCGCCTGGCCACCCCGACGGCGACCTTCGGCAATCCCGAGCCCGGCCTGGGCATCCTCGCCGCGGCCGGCGCCTGCTGGCGTCTGCGGGAGCTGGTCGGCGCCTCGGTGGCGAAGCAGGTGCTGCTGGCCGGCCGGCGGCTCGACGCCGAGGACGCCTACCGGCTGGGCCTGGTGGCCGAGATCGTGCCGGCCGACGAATTGCTGAAACGTGGCCACGCGCTGCTCGACCGGATGGCCAGGTCGGGGTCGCTCGCCCTGCGACTCACCAAGCTGGTCACCGACTCGCCGGGCGGCCACCCGGTCGCCGACGACCTGGCCCAGGCGATCCTCTTCGAATCAGCGGACAAGCGCACCCGGATGGACGCTTTCCTGTCGGGAGAGCGCCGATGACCGCCGCTGCGCCGCTGCCGGTGGGCTCGGGGGTGCCCAAGGCCGTCGGGGTGATCGGCGGGGGCAGGATGGGCGCCGGGATCGCTCAGGTCTTCGCCGCCGGCGGTGCGTCCGTCACGGTCGTCGAGGCCGATCCCGCCGCAGGCGCGTCCACCCGGGAACGTCTCGGTGCCGCGCTGCGCCGGGCCGCCGAGCGGGGCAAGCTCGCCGAGGACCCCGCAGTCGTCCTCGACCGGATCACTGTCACCGACGACATCGCCGCTCTGCCGGCGACGGCCGAGCTCGTCGTCGAGGCCGTGCCCGAGGACGCCCGCATGAAGATCGGCGTCCTCGCCGCCGCCGAGCAGGCCGTCGCGGAGCACACCGTGCTCGCGAGCAACACGAGCTCCCTCTCCATCGCCGGGATCGCCGAGGGCCTGCACCGGCCCGAGCGCTTCGTCGGCATGCACTTCTTCAACCCGGTGCCGGCCAGCGACCTCGTCGAGATAGTCGTCGGCCCGCAGACGGCCGACACCGTCCGCGACGCCGCCCAGTTCTGGGCGGCCGGGCTGGGCAAGACCCCGATCGTGGTCCGCGACTCGCCGGGCTTCGCCACCAGCCGCCTCGGCGTGCTGCTCGGCCTGGAGGCCATCCGGATGCTGGAGGAAGGCGTCGCGGACGCCGCGTCGATCGACCGCGCCATGGAGCTCGGCTACCGGCACCCGATGGGACCGCTGCGCTCCACCGATCTCGTCGGCCTCGACGTCCGGCTCGCCATCGCGGAGCACCTGCACCGCGAGCTCGGCGAAAGGTTCGCACCGCCGCGGCTGCTGCGCGACAAGGTGGCCCGCGGTGAGCTCGGTCGCAAGACCGGACAGGGCTTCCATACCTGGGAGGAGACCCGATGACGGACACGGTCACGGAGACCAACGAGAAGACCTTCACCGAGACCATCGCCAAGGACCAGCGCATCGAGCCGCGCGACTGGATGCCGGACGGCTACCGCAGGACGATGATCCGGCAGATCGCCCAGCACGCGCACTCCGAGATCATCGGGATGCAGCCGGAGGGCGAGTGGATCACCCGCGCGCCCTCGCTGCGCCGCAAGGCGATCCTGCTGGCCAAGGTGCAGGACGAGGCCGGGCACGGGCTCTACCTCTACTCGGCGGCCGAGACCCTGGGCGCCGACCGCGGGGACCTGACCCGGCGGCTCATCGAGGGCCGGCAGAAGTATTCGTCGATCTTCAACTACCCGACGCTGTCGTTCGCGGACGTCGGCGTCATCGGCTGGCTCGTCGACGGCGCCGCGATCTGCAACCAGGTGCCGCTGTGCCGCAGCTCGTTCGGCCCGTACGGGCGCGCGATGATCCGCATCTGCAAGGAGGAGTCCTTCCACCAGCGACAGGGCTACGAGCTGCTGATGACGATGATGCGCGGCACCCCGGCGCAGCGGGAGATGGTGCAGGACGCCGTCAACCGCTGGTGGTGGCCGTCGCTGATGATGTTCGGCCCGCCCGACGACCAGTCGCCCAACTCGGCCCAGTCCATGGCCTGGAAGATCAAGCGGCACAGCAACGACGAGCTGCGGCAGCGCTACGTCGACATGAGCGTGCCGCAGGCCGAGGCCCTCGGTGTCACCCTGCCCGACCCCGACCTGCGCTGGAACGAGGAGCGCGGGCACTGGGACTTCGGGCCGATCGACTGGTCCGAGCTCAAGCGGGTCATCTCCGGCGACGGGCCCTGCAACGCCCTGCGCATCGAGAACAGGCGTCGCGCCGACGAGGAAGGCGCCTGGGTCCGTGAGGCGGCCGCCGCGCACGCCCGGCGTCGTCAGGAGGTAGCGGCATGACCGAGGAGATCAAGCACGAGTGGCCGCTGTTCGAGGTTTTCGTGCGGGCCAAGCGCGGCCTCAACCACGTGCACGTCGGCTCGTTGCGGGCCGCCGACCACCAGATGGCGCTGCACCATGCCCGTGACCTGTACACGCGGCGCAACGAGGGCGTGAGCATCTGGGTGGTGCGTTCGGACGATGTGGCCGCATCCAGCCCGGACGAGAAGGACGCGTTCTTCTCACCGAGCGGCGACAAGGTGTACAGGCACCCGACGTACTACTCGATTCCCGACTCCGTACCGCACATCTGAGGCGATGCCATGTCCTTCGACGCCGCCTATGAGGCGCTCACCGACCACGACGACGATGCGCGGTGGGCGTACGGCACCGGCTTCGCCGACCCCCTCGCCGGCGTGGACACCGCCGTTCCGCAGGACGTCGACCGGGGCGATCTGAGCGCGTACTGCCTGGCCCTCGGTGACGACGCGCTGATCATGTCGCACCGGCTGCAGCAGTGGGTGACCCGTGCGCCGGAGCTGGAGGACGAGCTGGCGCTGGCCAACATCGCCCTGGACCTGCTCGGCCAGGCCCGGCTGCTGCTGAGCCGGGCCGCCGAGGTGGAGGACGCCGGACGCGACGAGGATGCGCTGGCCTATCTGCGCGACGCCGGCGACTTCCGCAACGTACGGCTCGTGGAGCGGGCGGACGCCGACTTCGCGCACCTCGTGGCCCGGCTGCTGGTTTTCTCGACCTGGCGGCTCGCTCTGCTGGACAGGCTGACCGCCTCGGCCGACCCGGTGCTCGCGGCTATCGGCGCGAAGGGCGTCAAGGAAGTGACCTACCACCGCGACTACGCGGCGCAATGGGTGGTCCGCCTCGGCGACGGCACGGAGATCTCCCACGAGCGGATGCAGGCCGCGATCGACGCGGTGACGCCGCTGGTCGCCGAGTTGTTCGTGCCGGACCAGGTCGAGCTGCGCCTGGCCCGGGCGGCGGTGGATCCGTCTACGACGCGGCCAGAGTTCGACGCCGTGTGGGCTCAGGTTCTGACGGCCGCGACGCTCCGGCCGCCGACTGCCGTGGTCCAGGCGAACGGCGATGGGGGAACTGGGCGGGACGGCGTGCACACTCCCGCGTTGACCGAGATCCTGGCCGAGTTGCAGGGTGTGGCGCGCTCCCTGCCCGGGGGTGTGTGGTGACCGCTGCTGCCGTGGCTTCCCGGGTGACGGACCCGGAGCTGCCCATGCTGACCCTGGCCGACCTCGGTATCCTGCGCGCCGTCGACGAGTCTGGTGACGGTGTGGTCGTCACGATCACCCCGACGTATTCGGGCTGCCCGGCGATGCGGACCATCCAGGACGACCTCACCGATGCCCTGCATGAGGCCGGCTACGCCCGGGTCGAGGTACGGACGGTGCTCACTCCGGCCTGGACCACCGACTGGATCACCGCGGCCGGGCGCGACAAGCTCGCCGCCGCCGGGATATCGCCACCCGGTGCGGCACCTCGCCGCGCGGCGGGACCGATCCCGCTCACCCTCGCGCCGAGCCGCCGAGCCATCGCCTGCCCCCAATGCGGGAACCCCGACACCGAGGAGATCGCCGCGTTCAGTGCCACCGCGTGCCGTTCCCTGCACCGCTGCCCGGTGTGCCGGGAGCCGTTCGAGCACGTGAAGGAGATCTGACGTGGTGGTCCGCGAGTTCCACCCGCTACGGGTCGCCGCCGTCGAACGGCTCTGCGACGACGCGGTCGCCGTCACCTTCGAGGTGCCCGACGAACTGGCCGACCGGTACGCGTTCCGGCCCGGACAGTCGCTGACGGTGCGGCACGTCGACGACGGGGCCGACGAGCGCCGTACCTATTCGATCTGCGCGCCCGCCGGGGCGCGACCGCGGATCGGCGTGCGCGAGGTCCCCGGCGGTCTGGTGTCGTCCTGGCTGGTGCACGGCCTGCGCGCCGGCGACGAGGTCGAGGTCGCACCGCCTACGGGCTCCTTCACGCCGGACCTCACGACCGGCGGCCGGCACGTGCTGATCGCGGCCGGCTCCGGCATCACTCCGGTGCTGTCGATCGCCGCGTCGCTGCTGCAACACCCGGACGCCCACGTCAGCATCCTGTACGGCAACCGGCGCGCCGACACGGTCATGTTCGCCGAGGAGCTCGCGGACCTGAAGGACGCCCACCCGGCGCGTCTCGAACTGGTGCACCTGCTGTCGCGTGAGCCCCGCGAGGTGGACCTGCTCACCGGCCGGCTCGACGCGGAGAAGCTGCGCACACTGCTGCCGCTGCTGATCGACGTCGGAGCCGTGGACCACTGGTGGCTGTGCGGACCGTTCGGCATGGTCACGGCGGCGACCGAGGTGCTCGGCGAGTACGGCGTGGAGCCGGCGCGGGTGCACCGCGAGTTGTTCTGGGTGGACGAGGCTCCGCCCGAGCCGGTACGGGAAGAGCGCCGGCTCGAGGGGCCGAGCAGCGAGGTCACTGTGGTGCTCGACGGGCGGTCGACCACGGTCACCGTGCCGGAGGGCGAGACGGTGCTTGAGGGTGCGCAGCGGTCGCGGCCGGACCTGCCGTTCGCCTGCAAGGGTGGGGTGTGCGGCACCTGCCGGGCGCGGGTGGTCGAGGGGGATGTGGTGATGCGGCGTAACTTCGCGCTGGAGCCGGGCGAGGTGGCGGCGGGGTTCGTCCTGACCTGTCAGTCGACGCCCACGTCGGAGAAGGTCATCATCGACTTCGACGATTGAGAGTTTCCGGTGCTCGGCCGGTTGGGAAGAATTCGCCCGGTGGCGTGAGCTCGGCAGTGGGGAGCGGTCCAGCCGTGTGGGAGCGACTCACCCAGTGGCGAGCCCGGCCGGCAGGAACGCCCATCCGTGGGCCCGGCGAGTGGAACGAACTCGGCTCGCGCCAGGCTCGGCCGTCGCGTGTTCGACTTGCTCCATTGGGGTGTCCACCAGCATGACTGTCCATTGTGCCTATTCCCGGAACTGCATTCCCGTGTTCGACGCGAATGGTGAATTCGTCGCAAAGGGTGCGCCGGTGGCGGGAGCTGCCGATCCGCCCAACCGTCGATAAATGGACGCACATTCACCTTTGGGTGAGCGGCGCGGCACGGCTCGGCGAGGGCGCTTGAGCTGCTACGGACCGCGGCGACCTGCGGATCATTTCTGCACTGGATGTGACTTAATCCTCAGCGTTGGGCGGGCTCCGAGGTTTCTGCGTATGGAATGCATATAGTCCTCGGCCCTTCGGAAAGGGATGACGAAATGCGTTTACGCACAGTTCTCACCATCGCGGCGACGGGTGTTGTCGGGGCGGCCGGCCTGCTTGTCGCACCATTGACGTTCGCGGCCCAGGCGCCCCGCAATGCCTGTCCCGACGTGGAGGTTATCGGCGCTCGGGGGACCACCGAACGGCCCGGCCTCGGCGTGCTGCTGACGCCGCTCGCCCAGCAACTCACCCGTGAGCTGCCGCAGACCGTACGGTCGACCGCTGTCGACTATCCGGCCTCGTTCAACTACACGGCCAGCGTCCGGCAGGGCGTCACGAGCATCGCGGCGGACGTGCAGCAGACGGCGGCGGCGTGCGCGGACACCAAGTTCGTCCTCATGGGCTATTCGCAGGGCGCGAACGTGGTCGGTGACGCCCTCGCGGGCCGGTCGGTCCGTGGTCGTGCTGCCGGCCAGCCCGCGATCCCGGCCGGGCTGTCCGATCGGGTCGCGGCGGTTCTGCTCTTCGGCGACCCGACGTTCACCGCGGGGGAGGACTTCGACGTGGGCAACGGCACCCGCAACGGCGTCTTCCCGCGCGGCGCGGGCGGCCTGGACGCCTTCGCGGACCGGACGCAGTCCTTCTGTAACCGCAACGACCGCTTTTGCCAGGGCGGAACGAGCCTGGCCGCGCACCTGGACTACAACAAGTTCCTGGACGACGCGACCGAGTTCGTCGCGGCACAACTGGGCTGAAACGCGCCCCACCTCGCCGGCCGCGGATCCCCGGCACCGGCCGTGGATCCCCGGTCGCGGGTAGCCGCGCCATCGGTTGTCGCCGGGCGGGGGCAGCCGGTCGCCGGTCACCGGCCTTGGGGTTCGGGGCGAGCGTCGCGGGTGCGAAGCGCGCGGGTCGGGCGTCCCGGGTAGACGGTTGACTGCGTCGCGATTGCGCTGACCCCCACCTAACGCCATCCCCATCATGTCGGATGGCGGACGCCGAATGCTGAACGCGCATGCTAGTCGCCGGATGCCGGACCTGAGCGCGCGTGCCGGACCCGGGACCCGGGACCCGGGATGCGGGACGCCCAGCGGCGCGCAGATGCCGGACGCCGCAGGCCAATGCGGAACCGCAGGCCGGCCGCCAGGCTGCCTGCCTGCCTGGACGGCGGAGGTGCGGA